>CAZPTJ010000163.1:0-1919 GCA_964589085.1 uncultured Flavobacteriaceae bacterium
AATAAGAGGAGATCAATTCCTGTTTGTAATGCGTTGGGTGGCGCACTTAGAGGTTCGATAGCAATGCTCTTGCGATCTTCTGCAGTATAATATTGGATATAATTATAGTGGTGTTTCCCTGTTTTTTGATGAATATTTATACGAAGGTTTTTAACGGGATCCTCTACTATAGTCGTTGCTTTTTCTTCTTGATTTACCGTAAAACAGGTATCGAAACAGGTATCTTTAATGACTTGAAGTTCTTCAAAATTATGGAGATCTATATAGTTGCCCGTAGGCAATAACCGCTCGTTAACTTCAAGATATTGTCGCCCAGGAATACGTAACTTAAGTTTATCAATAGCTGTTCCAGTGCTTATATAGGGATGCCATCCACTTGCAACAGGAATTTTATGGGATTCCAGATTTTCTACACTAGTTTGAAGTGTAAGATTTTGATACGATAGGGTATATATAACTTTGAGTTTAAAACGAAATGGATAAGCAGGTATCGTACCGTCTGATTCAAAGGACAAAGTTGCGGCAATCCTGTCTGTATGTTCTTCAATACCCTCTAGCTTAAAAGGGAGTTGGTGTACTAAACCATGGAGACTGTTTTGTCTTTCCGGTTCATTCAAGGGGAATTGATATGTTCTTTGGTTAACAGTATAAATACCTTGCGCTAATCGGTTTGGAAAAGGAAATAGTTTTACTCCCCAATATGCTGCTATAGATCGGTTAATATCGTGCTCATCTGAGGCACCGAGTATCAACGAATGAACTTGGTCATGCCCTTCAAGATGTAGTGCATTTAGGCGTCCTCCCAATTCAGGAAGAATACCAACAAGAGCTCCAGTCTTTTCGTTTTTCAAAAAGAGTTGCTTAAAGTGGCCTATGGGTTTTTCAATGACCTTAAATGCCATGCTTCCAGTAGTTTTTTAGCTATTTAACGATGGGTCAATTGTTGAATAGCTTTATCAGAAATGATGGGGTTGGCTCCGGCTTTACCAGCAACCAGGCTTCCGAGTGCACAACCTAAATGTAGTGCCTGTTGTGGTCCTTGATCTGTAAACAAACCATAGATCAACCCTGCCAAAAAAGAATCTCCAGCACCTACAGTATCTACCACTTTTGTTGGGTATCCTTCTTGCGTATATACTTTCTCTTTATGGAGTAACATAGCGCCATCGGCACCTAAGGTTACACAAATAGTTTCGGTTTGTGTAGCTTTTGCAATAGCTTTTAGATCTTTTTCTAAGGTTTCATTTTCAAGATCAAGGATGCTTACGATTAACTCTAACTCTTCGTCATTGAGTTTGATACAATTTGCGATGTCCATAAGTGCTAAGACGGTGTCAATCTCATAATGTGGATGTCTTAAATTGAGATCAAATACAGTATAGGTAGCTTCGGTGACAAGTGCTTCAAATTGCTCTTGATTATAAAGGTCTCTTAGCGCCAGACTTCCAAAAACAAAAGCATCCCCTTTTTTGATTTCGGCAATTGCGTTTGGTGTTGCCTGAATGTGATCCCAGGCCGCATCTGTTTTAATATCATAGGAAGCACTGCCTGTTTCGTTTAGTGTAACCTTAACCTTTCCAGTGGGAAAATTGACGCGTTGTATATGATCTGTAGGAAAGTCTTTTGCGCTTAACAAACTCAGCGTTTCTTTTCCATAATTGTCCCTGCCTATAGCACTAACTATGGATGTTTTCGCGCCAAGCGAGTGCAATCGTAAAGCGACATTGAGTGGAGCTCCACCCAATCGTTTTTCGTCAGGAAATATATCCCATAGAATTTCCCCATAACATACAATATGTGGAATGTTACTCATCTTCGGGAATTAACTTTTTCTCCAAAGCCTCGAGCGAAACACCTTTGGTTTCCGGCATTTTAAAGAGTGCCCAAAATAACTGTAAGACCATCATCGCTGCAAAGAA
>CAZPTJ010000163.1:2019-7467 GCA_964589085.1 uncultured Flavobacteriaceae bacterium
GCAGCAAATACCCAATGTGTACTCGTTCCCCAGGATTGTCCGTAAGCGCGTACCCGATTAGGATAAATTTCTGATAAGAAGACCCAAATCACGGCACCTTGACCAATGGCATGAGAAGCAACAAATAAACAAATGAATAATAGAAGTAATGAAGAGCTTAAATTCATTTGGAAACATACACCAACCATGATCAAACTAAAGATATACCCTATGGAACCTATAATGATCAATTGACGGCGTCCAACTTTATCCAGTAAGCGTACGCCTACAATAGTAAACAAGAGATTGACGATACCAATAGCTATCGAATTAAACAAAGATTCTTTGCCTCCCAGTCCTGCTTGTTCCAGAATTTCCGGAGCATAATACAATACAAAATTGATCCCTGATAATTGATTGAAAAAAGCGATCAGAAAACCTAACCACAATACACGAGAGTATTTTTTTTGAAAGAGATTTTCGCTGCTTTTCGATTGCTTAAGATCGTGTTTGATTTCTTGAAGTTGTGTCTCAGCATCTTCTTTGGTCTCGTAAATACGATTTAAAACGGTTAATGCTCCCTCATCATCTTTCTTTTGAAGCGCCAACCATCGGGGGCTATTGGGCACCTTGATGACCATAAGGGTATAAATTAATGCAGGAATGGCTTCAATACCGAGCATCCATCGCCAGTCATTAGCACCATCAAAACCTTTTAAAAGCCAGTTGGACACAAAAGCGATGAGAATTCCAAAAACTAGCCAGAATTGATAGAGTCCGCCTAATTTTCCGCGATTAGCTCCAGTGGTAATCTCCGAAATATAAATAGGTGCTGCGACAGAAGATACACCAACACCAATACCTCCTACAAACCTAAAAAAGGAAAAAGAGTAGGGGTCAGGTGCAAAAGCACAACCCACAGCAGACACAAAAAAGAGGATGCCTATCCAAAATAAGGTCTTTTTACGCCCTAGTATTTTTGTGGGAATGCCACCCAATAATGAACCTGCCACAGTACCCCATAAGGCCATACTCATGATAAAGGTGCCATGGAAAAAAGGAGATAAATTCCACAAATCTTGAATAGGTTGGTTCGCACCACTAATAACGACGGTATCAAATCCAAATAAAAAACCAGCTAATGCTACCGTGATACTCCATTTTGTAATGTCTTTCATAGTATGTTTGCCTAAAGCGAAAGAAATGAGAATATCCCATTTCCATTTTGTTTTTAAATATACTGGAAATAGTTATTAAGAATACAACGTTTTCGTTTCAAAAAGGATTTGCTAACATTATACTAGATTAATTTCCTTATCTTACTTTTGAATGAATATGATATCATGAAGCGTAAACTCACCTTAAAATCAATAGCAAAAGAACTGGATGTTTCCATTTCTACAGTGTCTAAAGCCTTACGTGATAGTGCAGAAATCAGTGAGGATACCCGCCAAAAGATTAAGGCTTTCGCCAAGCTTTATAATTATAAACCCAATAATATTGCCTTAAGTCTTAAGAACAGAAAGACACGAACGATAGGGATTATTATACCGCAAATTGTACATCACTTTTTTACAACGGTAATTCGCGGAATTGAACAAATGGCGCGGGAACATAATTATAATGTCATTATCACTTTATCCAATAATGATTTTGACAAGGAAGTACTCAATATGGAGCTGCTGGCTAATGGAAGTACCGATGGTTTTATTATCGCCGTTGCCCATGAAACCTTAGAAAAAGAAGATTATCATCATTTACGTGAAGTTGTGGATCAGGGAATGCCCGTGGTGATGTTTGATCGTAATGTAGAGGCTATTCATTGTGATAAAGTATTGATAGATGACTGTGAAGGTGCAAAAATGGGGGTGACACATCTATTAAAAACAGGTTGTAGACGCATTGCTATTATCACAACTCAGGACTTTTTTACTATTGGTAAATTGCGAACTAAAGGCTATATCGAAGCCTTAGAATCCTATGATATAAAGGTTGATCCGGATCTTATTTTAAAACTGGATCATATTGATCGTTGTAGTGATACCAGTATTGCTCAGATCAAACATTTTTTAAAGAATAAGGATGTTGACGGGGTGTTTACCGTAAACGAACTTTTTGCGGCCAAAGCGGTAAAGATTCTTAAGGATTTTGGGAAAGAAGTTCCTAAGGATGTTTCTATTGTAAGTTTTAGTGATGGTGAATTGTCTCAGAATTTTATTCCATCCCTGAGCACGGTATGCCAGCCGGGAGAGGAGATGGGTCGTAAAGCTGCTGAGCTATTAATCAATAAACTGGAACGCCCTGAGGATGAAATTGAAGAATACACGACCGCATTTATTGATACGAGCGTCATCGAACGAGAATCAACTCGAAAGCGATGAAAAGAAAAGGATTCATCTTTGACCTCGATGGGGTCATTGTAGATACGGCTAAGTATCATTATCTCGCCTGGCGCAATCTTGCAAATAGCTTAGGCTTTGAATTTACAGAAGTACAAAACGAACGTTTTAAAGGGGTAAGTCGTGTACGCTCGCTTGATATCTTGTTAGAAATCGGGAACTATACCGCTACCGACGATCAAAAGAAAACCTGGCTCATTCAAAAAAATGAAGAATATCTGGAATATATACGGCAAATGGATGCCAGTGAAATATTACCTGATGTTCCCAGAGTGCTTGATTTTTTGAAGGATAAACAACAAGGTATTGCATTAGGTTCGGCAAGTAAGAATGCACGACCAATACTGGAACGCGTAGTTTTAAAACACGCTTTTGAAACCATTGTTGATGGTAATGATGTGACTGCTGCAAAACCGGATCCTGAAGTCTTTACCAAAGGAGCCGATCAATTGCAAGTGCGATATACCGATTGTATTGTTTTTGAAGATTCCATAGCTGGAGTCCAGGCCGCAAATGCTGCCGGGATGATCAGTATTGGTATTGGAGCAAAGGAAACACTTCACGAAGCCCATTATGTTTTTACCGATTTCACCGAAATTTCAAACGACTTTTTAGAAGGACTCATTCTACATTAAATGAATCAAACGTATATCATTCCAGATCCCTGGTCTATTATAGAAGAGGGATACACTTCCGAGACCATAAAATCATCAGAAAGCCTAATGAGTTTAGGTAATGGTACTATGGGACAACGTGCCAATTTTGAAGAAGATTATAGTGGTCCTACCTTTCAGGGGAGTTATATCGGAGGCATTTATTATCCGGATAAAACACGAGTGGGCTGGTGGAAGAATGGATACCCTGAATATTTTGCTAAAGTCCTTAATGCCCCTTCCTGGATAGGGATAAGAGTGCGTGTCAATGGAGAATACTTGGATTTAAATCATTGTACACAGGTTACCGACTTTCGACGTGAGTTACATATGCGCGAAGGTTGGCTAAGTCGAAGTTTTACCGCTGTGCTTCAAAATGGAATATCTGTAGCGGTATACGCCAAACGATTTTTGAGTTTAACGCAAACTGAAATAGGAGCTATATCATATACAGTAACTCCTTTAAATAAGAATGCGGTCATATCCTATGAACCCTACCTGGATAGCGGAATCACTAATGAAGATTCCAATTGGGATGATCAGTTCTGGAATACGCTTTCCGTTACCGAAGAGGAGGATAAAGGTTTTATTTCAGCGCATACCATGAAAACCAATTTTCATGTGACCACTTTTATGCAAAGTCAACTTTTTGTGGGGGAACGACCGATTACTCCCGATAGCTATCGGGATTCGCGAAAGCGTAATCTTAAAACTAGGTATCAGGGAGCAGAAGGAAATCAGGAAGAAACCGAGACCTATTTGGGGTATGTTTATGAAACCGATGTAAAGCAAGGAGAATCATTTACCATCCATAAGTTTGGTGGATATGTGAGTTCGCTGAATCACGAGAAGACAGCTCAAAAGGAGGTAGCGTCAAAGCTACTGGATAAGGTGATCCATATTGGATTTGAAGCGTTGTTGGATCAACATCAAAAGGCGTGGGCTGCAATATGGGAAATGGCAGATATTACCATTGGCGGAGATGTAAAAGCACAACAAGGGATACGATTTAATATTTTTCAGTTGAATCAGACATATTCCGGAAACGATGAACGCTTAAATATCGGACCTAAAGGTTTTACGGGAGAGAAATACGGTGGTTCGACCTATTGGGATACGGAAGCTTATTGTATACCCTTTTATATGGCGACGAAAGATCAACAGGTCGCGCGTAATCTGTTGAAATATCGCTATGATCAATTGGATAAAGCAATTGAAAATGCGGAGAAATTAGGTTTTAGCGGTGGTGCAGCTTTGTATCCTATGGTCACCATGAACGGAGAAGAATGTCATAACGAATGGGAAATCACCTTTGAAGAAATACATCGTAATGGGTCTATGATCTATGCCATATATAACTATGAACGCTTTACGGGTGATATGACCTATGTACCTGAAATGGGACTGGAAGTTATTATTGGTGTGGCTCGTTTCTGGAAGCAGCGTTTTACCTGGTCTTCTGTAAAGGAGCAGTATGTTATGCTAGGTGTTACGGGTCCTAACGAGTATGAAAACAATGTCAATAACAATTGGTTTACCAATTATTTAGCGAAATGGTGTCTGGAATATGCTGTTGCAAAAACACAGGAAGTGTATCGTAATGATGCTTCAGATTATAAACGTATCCTGGCTAAGACAGCTTTAACTCCTGAAGAAATTACAGAATGGGAAGCGGTAGCTCAAAAAGTATATCTGCCTTTTTCTGAAAAGCATCAAGTGTATTTACAACAAGACGGATTTCTGGATAAGGAGTTGGTTCCTGTTGATCAATTAGATGCTTCACAACGACCGATTAACCAATACTGGTCCTGGGATCGTATTTTGCGATCTCCATATATCAAACAAGCTGATACCTTACAAGGCTTTTACTTTTTTGAAGAGCATTTTAAGGAGGAGGATCTAGCTCGACATTTTGATTTTTATGAACCTTTTACGGTTCATGAGAGTTCGTTATCTCCCTGTGTTCACGCGATACAAGCAGCAAAACTAGGTCGTATGGAACAGGCCTACGAATTTTATCTACGGACTTCACGTTTGGATCTCGATGATTATAATAAGGAAGTAGAAGAAGGTTTACATATCACCAGTATGGCTGGTACCTGGATGAGTGTTGTTGAAGGTTTTGGCGGTATGCGCATAATAGATGGGCAATTATCATTTATTCCACAAATACCGGATGCCTGGGATAGCTATTCGTTTAAGGTGAATTTTAGAGGGCAGATAGTAAGTGTGGAGGTCTCCAAAACAGGTGCTAATTTCAGTATTGATCAGGGAACACCTTTATCAATTCTAGTTGAAAATAACTCAATGATAGTGGAGGTATAAAAATTAAATTTCAATTTTTATACTACCCTAATTCGCCGCATCAACAATCGTTTCTGCCAGTGATGGGAAATACCAGACTAAATCATGACGAT
>CAZPTJ010000164.1:0-7466 GCA_964589085.1 uncultured Flavobacteriaceae bacterium
GATTCGTCAGGTGTAGGATCCGGTGGTGTTTCTTCTTTCGGTTCTTCTTTAGGCTGTTCCACAGGTTTCTCCACCTCAGGCTTAGGTGTTTCCTTAGGCTTTTCCTCGATGACCGGAGCTTCTTCAGTATCTTGTGTAACTACCTCATCTTTCACCTCAGGTTGTGGTGGAGTAGGTTCTGGCGGAGGACTTACTTTTTTGGGAGCCGAAGCCACAGGATTTTTAGGTTGCACATTTCCGGAACCTACATCTGTAGTTCCAAAATTAACAGCAATCCCACTTTCTGGTGGAGGATCTAAATATGTCATTCCTACAACAAACATCAATAAAAAGATAATTAACATCAGTACCGATGTGATTCTAAATGACTTTTTTTTATGTGGAGTATCCAGAAATGCCATAGTTCATACGCTTTCGCGAAAGCTTAATTAGGTCGTACTGCCAGTACTATTTTAAATCGGTTTCTATTTGCTATATCCATTATTTTTACCGCATTTTCGATAGGCACTCCTTCTTCTGCTCTTAAAATAATGGTGGGATCTTCAACGCTCCCTAACTCAGATATTATAAAAGATTCGATATTGCGTTCACTAACTCGTTCCTTATTCACATAGTAATCCAGATCTTTGGTAATACTTACCGATAGATTTTGTCGATTTGATGTTTTTCCTTTTGCCTTTGGCAAAATAAGATCTAAAGCATCTGGCGTAATTGCTGGTGATGTCAATAAGAAAAAAACGAGTAACAGAAAGACAATGTCTGTCATCGAACTCATACTGAATTCAGGACTTACTTTATTTCTTCCGCGTAAATTCATCTTTTAGATAGGTTCGTTAAGAAGATCTAAGAAGTCTACCGCATTTGCCTCCATAGCATGCACCACCTTATCTGTTTTTACCACAAGATGATTATACCCCATATAGGCAATAATCCCTACAATCAGACCTGCAACGGTAGTTGTCATTGCGGTATAAATTCCTTCTGCAAGTGTTCCCATTTCTGCCTGACCACTACTGGTCGCTAGGGTATGAAAAGCAAGTACCATTCCTATTACGGTTCCTAAAAACCCTATCATAGGTGCTGCACCAGCTATTGTTGCCAGTATACTCACGTTTTTTTCCAGACGATAGACTTCAAGACGGCCACTATTTTCAATAGCCGTATTAATATCTTCCAGCGGACTTCCTATTCTGGAAATTCCCTTTGCTGTCAGTCGAGCTACAGGAGAATTGGTCTGTGCACATAAAATTTTTGCGCCTTCTATATTTCCTGAAGATACATTGTCTTTAATCTGATTCATAAAATTACCATCAATCTTAGAAGCAGCTTTAATGGCAAATAAGCGTTCAAAATAGATATATATAGCCACAAAAAGCAATACAAAAAGCAATGCGATAATAACAATTCCCGCAGTCCCTCCTGTAAGTAATAAATCTATTATAGATAGTGTTTTTTCAACCGGTTCTTCTCCGTCTAAAAGTTCGGCAGCTTCCTGAGCACCGTCTTGCATAAGCATTGTAAGCATAGTTCGAGATTAGTTAATTCGATAACGATAATAAGGGGAATTAAGTATATTTCTTTTTAGAAAACCAGTACGAGATATATATATCCTACTATAAACCCTACTGCAGCAAGCCATGATATTTTTTTCAAATACCAGATAAAATCTATTTTTTCCATTCCCATAGCTGCTACTCCTGCTGCCGATCCTATGATGAGCATACTTCCTCCTGTTCCTGCAGAAAAGGCAATAGCATGCCATAAATTATCATCCATAGGAAAATCATACATTCCAATAGAGGCCGCTACCAATGGCACATTGTCAATTATGGCTGAAAACACACCCAGTAAACCAATAACGATATCCTGATTAGGGATAGCACTATCCAGACCTTCGGCCAAATATCTCAACGTTCCCACCTCGTGGCCGCCTACAACACCATAAACTAAACTCTCCAAGGCTCCTACAGCCATTAATATTCCAAGGAAAAATAGAATACTGCTTATTTCTATTCGAGAAAGTGCTTTATGCGCAGAATAGACGTGTCTTCGCTCTTCTGAAAAGTCTTCTTCCGGATGGATATATTCTGAAACTAACCATACCACACCTAAGGCGAGCATCATACCTAAATATGGTGGCAGATGGGTTATCACTTTAAAAAAAGGAACCGAAACGATCATCCCCAAACCTAAAAACAACATCGTTTTACTACTCAATAATCTCCCTGCTTCTTCGTTGGTTTCTAACTCTTCCACTTCAATATCTCCTTGAAATGCCGGTAAAAACATGGCAATTACAAAAGGAACGATGAAACATAAAATTGAAGGGATTACTAATACTTTAATCAAACCGGCAACAGAAACATTATTTGCGATCCATAACATCGTAGTGGTTACATCCCCTATAGGTGACCAGGCGCCTCCTGCATTTGCTGCAATAACCACAAGACCTGCAAACCAGAGTCGCTCATTTCTATTGCTTATCAATTTTCGTAAAAGTGTTACTAAAACTATAGTAGCAGTAAGATTGTCAATAATTGCAGAAAGTATAAAGGCCAGAATACCTATGATCCACAAGAGTCTTTTCTTGCTTTTGGTTTTTACTGTGCCTTTCAATATTTCAAAACCTCGATGAAGGTCAATAATCTCCACAATAGTCATAGCGCCAATAAGAAACACTAGTATTTCTGCTGTTTTACCTAAATGATGTAACAAGGTATTTTTAAATCCTTCTTCAGCAATATGATGATCTCCCCCGCCAGTAGCACTAAATACATTTTCATGGCCATCGACTACATTAAACCAACCTTTGCTAAACCCTACAGCAAGAAATGCCCACATTAGAGCCGACATTATTAATGCAGGAACGGTCTTATCTAGTCGCAGTGGGTGCTCCAATGTGATAGACAAATAACCAATAACAAAAATGAGAATGATGATAGACTCCATAAAGTTGGTTTTTTATTAGGAAGTATTAAAGTAATTGTTTTAATGCAATTTCAAAAGCAGTTTTACTAATATTCTTTGTACTTGAGTTTTGGTCGTGTGTGTTTTGAATAGCTTCCTTAATAATCCGAGAAGTATCCTCAAAAATAGAATCATCCGTCATTTGCACGCGACACTCCATAAAATAAGCAAATACCCTAGCCATACCACAATTTGAAATAAAATCAGGAATAAGGCTTACTCTTTCATCTGTATGCTCCATAATAGGACCAAAGAAAATTTCGGTATCGGCAAAAGGAACATTTGCGCCACAGGAAATAACTTCTAGTCCGGTATCAATCATTTGATCAATTTGTTCTTGAGTTATCAATCTTGATGCTGCACAAGGGGCAAAAATTTCTGTCTGTAACTTCCAGATGCGCTCATTCATTTCAGTAAAGGGAATGAGTGAGTCGGCACTTAAATTATTTCCTTTCTTAGAGAGGTATAATTTGCAAATTTCGTCAAAGGTAAACCCTTCCTCATTGATCACACCTCCTACAATATCGATAATCCCCACAATCTTTGCTCCCATCTGAGCAAGATAGTATGCTGCTGCTGCGCCTACATTTCCGAAGCCCTGAACTACGGCTCGTTTACCACGTATATCACCTCCATAAATATCATAATAGTGTTTTAGCGCTTCTGCAACGCCAAAACCCGTAATCATATCAGCCACGGTATATTTACGTGTTACATCTGGAGAAAACATTGGGTTTTCAATGACTTTAATAACACCTTGACGTAATTGTCCTATACGATTAATCTTATCGGCTTCTGTAGGCTTAAAATGTCCATTAAATACACCTTCCTGAGGATGCCACACACCACTCTCTTCTGTGATCGGAATAACTTCATGGATTTCATCAACATTAAGATCTCCTCCGGTACCATAGTAACTTTTTAATAAAGGAGACACGGCCTTGTACCAACGTTCTAAAACTCCTTTTTTCCTAGGGTCTTTTGGATCAAAGTTAATTCCCGATTTAGCACCGCCTATTGCTGGTCCCGAAACTGTAAACTTGACTTCCATAGTTTTGGCCAGTGACAACACTTCATTACGATCTAGCCCTTTGCGCATACGCGTACCTCCTCCTGCAGCACCTCCACGCAAAGAATTAATAACAACCCAGCCTTCGGCTTCAGTTTCAGGGTCATTCCAGTGAAAAACAATCTCAGGAGTTTTTTGCTCATAACGTTCAAGCAATGCTTTCATAAAGTCGGTTTGTAGCCCTACAAATATAGCAAACTTCATACGCTCAAATGCAGCTATTATTTTAATATATTCCTAAATAGCCGAATGGTATATTTTTCCCGAGCAATGGTCCTTCGACGCTCCAGTAACACTGGATAAACAGTTTGTTTGACCTTCCAATCTCAATACTCCAAGTAACGCAAAGATGAGTGCTTCTTTAAATTCAATAAGTTGTGAATCAGGAATAAAAAGTTGAGCTTTGGTATAATGACGCACACGCTCCAATAAAAAAGCATTATATGCTCCTCCTCCAGTAACCAGAACTCTTGCGTCATCTACAAACTGTTTTGCTAATTGCATAGCAACATGCTCCGTAAAAGTGGCTAATATATCCTGGGGCGAAAGTTTTGCCTCTTCCAAAATCGGGATTATGTATTGCTGCACCCATTCTAATCCCAAAGATTTTGGTGGATGCTGCTTATAAAAAGGAAGTCCGTTTAATCGCTCTAACAACGATTCGTCGACGGTTCCCGCTTTCGCGAAAGCACCTCCCTCATCATAGGCTTTATCCAGAAGTTGTGCATACCTATTTAATACAATATTGACCGGACAGATATCATAAGCAATACGTTGTTTATGATTATTATCAAAGGAGCAGTTTGCAAAACCACCCAAATTAAGACAATACTCATATGCCGCAAAAAATAAGGCATCTCCTATAGGAACCAGAGGTGCTCCTTGTCCTCCCAATTGCACATCCTGAACTCTGAAATCACAGACAACTTTATGATTTATCAAAGTAGCCAGAAAAGGCAAATTTCCTATTTGCAACGTAATCCCCGCTTCTGGCTGATGTAAAACGGTATGGCCATGAGAGCAAATAGCATCTACTTGAGTAATGCCTTCCTGCACTATAAAGTTATTGATTTGTTGGGCGAGATAATGTGTATAGGATTCATTGATTTGGTCCAGTTTTTCTGATGACAACAGTATTGCCTTCTCTAGTTGTTTCTTCCAGAATACGGAGTATGGTAAGGTTCTGACTGTTTTAAACGTATAATTAAATTCAGGCTCAGTAGTAATTTCAACCAAGGCAAGATCAATTCCATCCAGAGAGGTTCCACTCATTACTCCGATAAGGTTGTATTTTTTTTGCTTCATTGCTCTAAAAGTAGGGAAGAAATAATGAGAAAAGCAAGGAAACGGGTATCTTTGCACAGCTTAAAAAAGAAGGCAATGGATTTTACACTCACCGAAGAACATATATTAATACGCGAAGCAGCGCGTGATTTTGCAAGAACCGAATTATTACCTGGCGTTATTGAGCGTGATGACAAGCAAGTCTTCCCGCAGGAGCTGGTGCGTAAAATGGGTGACTTAGGCTTTTTAGGAGTGATGACAGACCCTAAATATGGAGGTAGCGGAATGGATGCTATTTCTTATGTCCTGATCATGGAAGAGTTATCTAAAGTTGATGCGTCGGCCAGTGTTATTGTTTCTGTAAACAATTCCTTAGTTTGCTATGGACTGGAAGCTTATGGTACTGAAGAACAAAAACAAAAATATCTTAGCAAATTAACTACAGGCGAATATATAGGCGCTTTTTGTTTAAGTGAGCCTGAAGCTGGATCTGATGCTACTTCACAAGCGACTACCGCTATAGACAAAGGAGATCACTACTTAATAAACGGAACAAAAAACTGGATTACTAATGGAGGTCGTTCTGATGTATATCTGGTTATCGCTCAAACAGATCGAGATAAAGGACATCGCGGTATTAATGCATTCATTATAGAAAAAGGAATGGAGGGGTTTGAAATAGGCCCAAAAGAAGACAAACTGGGGATAAGAGGTAGTGATACACATACCTTACAATTTAACGATGTAAAAGTTCCTAAAGAAAATCGTATTGGCGAGGATGGATTTGGGTTTAAGTTTGCGATGAAAACACTTTCTGGCGGACGTATAGGAATTGCTGCACAAGCTTTAGGGATTGCTTCTGGATCGTATGAACTGGCACTTAAATATTCTAAAGAGCGTAAAGCTTTTGGTACAGAGATTTGCAATCATCAGGCCATCGCTTTTAAACTTGCCGATATGTATACAGAAATTGAAGCTGCACGTTCCTTAGTCATGAAAGCTGCCTGGGAAAAGGATCAAGGCATTAATTATGACCGCTCAGGTGCTGTGGCAAAGTTATATGCTTCAAAAGTAGCCATGGAACAATCTGTAGAGGCTGTACAAATACATGGAGGTAATGGATTTGTTAAGGAATATCATGTAGAACGCTTGATGCGTGATGCTAAGATCACACAGATTTATGAAGGGACTAGTGAGATCCAAAAAATCGTAATCTCCAGATCTATTCTTAAGGAATAATATATTTCACTTAAAGTGAAAATCTAAAAAGCGAGCATATAAGCTCGCTTTTTTATTTATTGTAATTTGCACTATTAAATAGGCTTCCTCTGGAAAAAGGGATTGTATATATGCTCATTGCCACATTCGCCTTTGCGTGGATGAATATTTTGGCAAAATATCTCAATGATTTTCATCCACTTCAAGTTGTTTTTTTCAGAGCAATAGGCACTTTTATTTTTATCTTTCCTTATATGCTTTACAAACGTATTTCCATAGTGGGAAAAAATGTAGGATGGTTATGTCTTCGAGGTATATTGAGTTTTGTTTCTCTGGCCATGTTCTTTATAGTCATACAACGTATTCCCCTTGGATCTGCGGTAGCCTTGCGTTATACAGCTCCTATCTTTAGTATCATTTTTGCGTATTTTATTTTAAAAGAGCATATCAAACTATGGCAATGGATAAGTATTCTCATTTCCATCATCGGAGCTTTCTTGATGAAAGGGGTGGACTTTAGAATAGATACCTTAAGTTTTACATTGATTCTTGTTTCTTCAGTACTCGTGGGTGCTGTCTTTGCTATCATACGGTATTTGGGATCCCGTGAGCATCATCTGACGATCATTAACTACTTTATGATCTTTGCAATTGCCGGTAGTTTTTTATTTATCCATCACTGGCGCATGCCTATAGGTATTGAATGGTTTTGGGTAGCCAGCATCGGGATTTTAGGATTGATCGGGCAAATCTTTTTAACCCGAGCCTTTCAACTTGCAGAAACCAGTATTGTCGCTCCGCTTAAATATATGGAACTGATTTATGCTCTGATTTTTGGCTTTGTGCTCTTTGGCGAAAGCTATACCCTCCTTCCTATTATAGGCATGATCCTTGTCGTTTTAGGCATGCTTCTCAATGTTTATGTAAA
>CAZPTJ010000165.1:0-5202 GCA_964589085.1 uncultured Flavobacteriaceae bacterium
TATATCCTTGTTGCTTTAATAGATAAGCCGCAACGCTACTATCTACACCTCCACTAAGTCCTACGACAACTGTCTTCATATCTAAACCCGTTCTTCGTCCTAATAATTATTAGAATCGAGTTAAACGTTAATAACAATCTCTTCTTTTGATTATTTTGAGTACGCTTTCGCGAAAGCGTAATTTCTTCTAAAAGTAAAGGGCAAAATTACAAAATCCTTAATTCTGAACGCCTATCTTATTGTTTGGAAATTTGACTTCTTTTTCAAGTTTACCATTCTTATAGTATTTCCAGATACCGTCCTTTTTATCAGCCTTATAATAACCTTCCCGGAGTAGACTTCCTGTATCATTATAGATTTTAACGATTCCTTCCAAAATACCATTTACATAAGTGTATGAAGATAGTAACACTCCTTTATCCGAATAGTTTACCTCTTCCCCTTCCAATTTTCCTTGAGTATAGTATTGTTTCTGAGCAATCTGCCCATTCATATAGTAAACGATACGTTCTCCATTTAAAATATCATTCTCGTAGCGTTCTGTAGTCATAACATGCTGACCATCTTTATGATAATACGTCCATTCGTCGATGCGTTTACGGCCATTCATTTGACCAGCACTTGCTTTTTTACCATCTTTTTGATAAAAGACGACATCCAAAATGGTACTTCCAGACGTATAACTTTTAGTAGCCGAAGGTTGATCACCGCTTTTTCGGTTATAGAATTTAAAAACACCCTGTTCTTTGCCATGGTTAAAAACTCCCTCATAGCGCAATTGCTTGGTACCATCATAGTATTTACGCCAGGGGCCATGACGTTCACCATTTTCATCAAGACTGTTGAACTCCTGAGCAACAGATATTCCTATGAAAAATAGATTGAATAGAACAAATAGTACTGTTGATTTGATCATTTTCTATAAATTTTAAACAAAGACAGTTTAATAATTTTATTTTTGATTAAACGTTTTATAACAAACTACACATTATGAAAAAATTGCTTACGATGTCAAAGGTAGTCTTTATGGCTATAACGTTGTTTATTTGTATTTCTTGTGATGATGATGAAAATGGAAATATCATTGACCCAAACAACGGTATGAGCAATACGATTGCAGATTTTGTAATCAATAGCCCCGAGTATTCATCTTTACTCTCAGTACTGGACCGAACGGGTTTATTAAGCACTCTTGCGGGTAATGATAATTTTACAGTGTTTGCACCAGACAATACGGCTTTTGACGCATTTCTAAATGGAACTTCGCTTGATGATATAAGTGATGAAGTATTGACCCAATTAGTCCTAAATCATATGATTGGAACATCTATAAGTTCAGAACAGTTTTCAACTGGATATCTAAAAAGTCTTGCATCGGAAGCATCTTCTGGAGCCTCTATCGATTTATATATAAATACGACCAATGGTTTTCAATTAAATGGGCAGTCTAATGTAGTCACTGCAGATATCCAGACAGATAATGGTATTGTCCATGCGGTGGATACGGTTATTGAATTACCCACTTTACAAACATTTGCAAGCTCAAACCCTGATTTTTCTTCACTTGTTACTGCACTTACCGATGAGGGAAATACTGGATTTACAAATATGCTGGAAGATGCTGATCTAGACCTTACCGTATTTGCTCCTACCAATACGGCTTTTGATACTTTTTTAAATGGAACGGATATTGGCGATATAGACAATACCGTTCTGAATCAATTATTATCTAATCATTTTATATCGGATACAATAGGAATATCATCATCATTATCAAATAGTTATATAAATACGCAAGCTACTTTCCAAAACGATCCAAGCACACCTTTAAGTCTATATATCAATACTGATGCCGGAGTACTCCTCAATGGAATTTCAAATGTGACTCAGGGAGACATTGTAGGTATCAATGGGGTTATTCATATTGTGGATACCGTTATTGATTTGCCTAACCTTAGTGATTTCATTTTGGCAGATCCCAATTTTTCTTCGCTTGCAACTGCTCTTACTTTAGATGATTCTTTTTCATTTTTAGACACCTTACAAATACCTAACGGTACCGTTCCTGCTCCATTTACTGTTTTTGCACCTACGGATACTGCATTTACAGACCTCTTAACAGATTTAAATTTAATGGAAATTAGTGAAGTACCTATCAATACGCTCGAAACGACTTTAGCCCTTCATATCATTACTGGAATGAATATACGTGCCGAAGATTTGGCTGGTTTAGATGGCACCAATGTATCGACCATAAATGGTGGTTTGATTACTATAGATGGAACAACACCAGCAATTGTCGATCCAGATGGAGGCATAAATGAAATCAGCGTTTCTAATATTCAATCCAATAATGGTGTATTACATTCTATTAATCGTGTAATACGGGATTTATAATATTTGAAAAAGAAACGTTGACAAACGTTCCCCCGTTTATTTTGTCAGCATTTCTTTTGTAGAAGGCTTCGGTATTTTAAATTAAAATACCGAAGTTTTTTATTTTTAACGGCAGGTATGTTAAACTAGCGCTTCCCTTTTGCTTTTTGCTGTTCTTGTGCTTGCTCCATCATTTTAGCCATTCGGCGTTGGAAGCCACTTTGTTTTTTAGGTTTTGCTTTTTTCACCTCTATTTTAGCACGTACTTTATCTTCATCAATAATGTACTTCTTAATCACCAGAATAATACCGATAGTCAACAGGTTAGATATAAAGTAATACAAACTCAATCCACTTGCATAATTATTAAAGAAAAACAACATCAATAAGGGTGAGAAATACATCATATATTTCATCATTTTACCCATATCCGGCATCCCTTCCTGAGTAGGTTGTTGCATGGTTTGTTGACTCGTTGTTAATCGCATAGAGAAGAAAATCGTAATGGCTGCAAGCAATGGAAACAAGCTCACATGATCTCCATAAAATGGAATCTCAAATGGAAGCTTTGCGATCTGATCATAACTGGAAAGATCATCTGCCCACCAAAAACTTTTCCCTCTTAAATCAAAAGCTGAGGGAAAAAAAGTAAATAACGCATAGAACACAGGGATTTGTAACATTGCTGGCAAACAACCTGCTGCTGGACTGGCGCCAGCCTTGCTATACAAAGCCATCGTTTCCTGCTGCTTTTTCATAGCATTGTCTTTGTACTTTTTGCTAATCTCAGCGATCTCCGGTTTTAAAACCTTCATTTTTGCCTGAGATAAGTATTGCTTGTACTGCACTGGAGATAACAATAGCTTAATTAAAACAGTCATTACAATAATGGCAATACCAGCGGGTAATAATCCACTTAAAAAACCAAAAAATGGAATGATCAAGTATTTATTAATAAGACCAAATATTCCCCAACCTAATGGCATGGCTTCATCTAAATTTCTACCATATGATTTGAATATTTTAAAATCGGTAGGCCCATAATACATCTGCATCGCATAGTTCAACTCTCCATTTGTAGGTTCTAATTGGAGATCAGCTGCATACGCTTTTGTATAAATAGAGGTCGTATCTGCCTCATCGGCTTTTTTGACCAAATCTATAGACGACAGCTTTGCTTCTTTAAAAGGAGTTTCACTAAGTAACATGGAACTAAAGAAATGCTGACGATAGTTCATCCAACTCAAATCGGTCTCTACCTCATCATCATCTCCCATTGGCCCTAACTTTGATGTCTTATCTCCCTCATATTGATAGGTCAGACGCGTATATCTGTTTTCATACTCAATACTTTTTGCATGACGAAGTCCCTTAAAATCCCATTGTAAACGCATGGGATTTGATGTATTAAATACATCTGATAAGCCCTTGGAGCTTAAACCAAAATCCAACATATATTCCCCCGGTTTTAAAGTATAACTGTATTCCAGATATTCATTAGGGGATACTTTAGAACGCATGGTCAATACAGAATCATCTCCATTTTTGGATAAGGAAGGTTCAAACGGAAGATCCTTACTATTTAAATTGCGATTGTCTGTTGTACTAAAACTTATATTGAATACATTATTACTGTCTTTAATCAGATATACAGGAATGGAATCATATGTTTTATGTTGTAATAACTTTGCTTCTACAATGTATCCTCCTTGATTACTAACCTTTAATTCAAGAACATCATTACTTATCGTAGTTATCTTTTCCTCCTGAGCACCGGGCAATGATGCAGCAAAACCAAAAGCGCCTAAACGACTCTGCGCAGCCACTTGTTGAAGAGAATCGGATTGTTGTTGAGGTTCTGGTGTGGTAACAACAGCTGTGTTAACAATAGGGTCTTCCTTTTGTTGAACAGTTTCCTGTTGACTAGTTTCTTCAGGAGGTGTAGTCGCTTCTTCATTTGAAGAATTATAGCTCATCCATAAAAGAAGACCACCGATTAAAAATATTCCGATTAAAGAAGTTTTATCAAACTTTTTCTTTTCTGCCATTTAAACTAATTTTTCATATGATAGACATCAGCATACTGATGTTAGTTAGTATTATCTCTTTCTTCAAAAAAGTATCCATTCTTATACTTTATGCCATAGTGGCATTAGATTTATGTGCAGCATAGTTAACTGCCGCCTTCACAAAGGCAACAAAAAGTGGATGCGGTCCAGCTACTGTACTCTTATACTCAGGATGATATTGCACGCCTACAAACCAAGGATGATTAGGTAATTCAATAATTTCAACAAGTCTAGTCTCCGGATTGATTCCCGTAATTTTCATTCCTGCGGCACTAAGTTGGTCTTTATACTTGTCATTAAATTCATAACGATGTCTATGGCGTTCTTTAATTAGTTTTGCCCCATAGACATCACTAACGATACTGTCATTCATTAATTCACATTCCCAGGCTCCCAAACGCATCGTTCCTCCCATATCTGTAATACTCTTTTGTGTTTCCATAAGATCTATCACTGGGTATGGAGTTTCTGGATTCATCTCCGTAGAATTAGCATCCTTTAATTTTAGAACATTACGTGCATATTCAATAACCGCCATTTGCATTCCTAAACATATACCCAAAAACGGGATACCCTGTTCTCTTGCATATTGCACTGTTTTAATTTTTCCTTCAATGCCGCGTTCTCCAAAACCGGGAGCTACAAGTATACCGTCTAAGTTTGATACATCTTCTGCAATAACCTCATCGGTAATGAACTCACTATGGATATTTTTGATATTTACTTTTACCTCATTTTCTGCGCCGGCATGTATAAA
>CAZPTJ010000165.1:5302-7458 GCA_964589085.1 uncultured Flavobacteriaceae bacterium
TCTACATTACAAAAACGTGCTAATTTAGATCTGATATTGGTATTGAGTTCATGCTCTGTTCTGCATACCAATATATCAGCCTGAATACCACTTTCCATCAAAGTTTTTACACTATGTTGGGTCGGTTTTGTCTTTAATTCTCCTGCAGCCGATAAATATGGGATTAAGGTCAAATGAATCACCAGAGAGTTTCCTTTTCCTAGTTCCCATTTTAATTGACGAATGGATTCTATATATGGTAGAGACTCTATATCTCCTACGGTTCCACCTATTTCCGTAATCACAATATCATAATCGCCGCTCTTTCCTAAGATTTGGATACGTTCCTTTATCTCATTGGTAATATGAGGGATGACCTGTACGGTTTTACCCAAAAACTCGCCTCTACGCTCCTTTTCAATAACACTTTTGTAGATGCGTCCCGTCGTTACATTATTAGCCTGAGATGTAGGTACATCCAGAAAACGCTCATAATGTCCTAAATCCAAGTCTGTCTCAGCACCATCATCGGTAACATAGCATTCCCCATGCTCATAAGGATTTAAGGTTCCAGGATCTACATTGATATAAGGATCCAGTTTTTGAATAGTCACGCGATATCCTCTAGACTGTAGTAATTTTGCAAGAGAAGCTGCTATAATTCCTTTCCCTAGGGATGAAGATACACCGCCCGTAACGAAGATATATTTGGTAGTTGCCATCAGGTCGTTTTCTGTAGTTCGATTACGGGGTGTAAAAGTAGGAAATTTTAAGGGGAGTTTAGGAATAGAAACCTAGAATTATTGATATTTTAGACTTGTCAAAAAGAACATTATGATCTCCAAAAAATTACTTACTCTTCTTTTAACGGTTTTTTGTTTACAAACAACTTTTGCACAGGACCTTACTTTTGAAGAGTATAATCCTACTTCTACCCTTGTGGTACCGGGAGAAGTCATTCATAAGGCAAAGTTCCCTTTTATTGATGTTCATGGACATCAGTATCGTATGGCCAATCAGGACCTGGCTCCTGTCATCGCAGCTATGGATACGCTTAATATGGGGATTATGGTCAACTTAAGTGGCCGTTCTGGAGAAGATTTACAAAAGGCTGTACAAAATATAGCAAGTAATTATCCCAATCGCTTTGTTGTTTTTGCCAATATCAATTTTAGTGGTGTGGGTAAAGACGGTTGGACAGAAAATACTGTAAAACAACTTGAAGAAGATTGTAAAAACGGTGCTCGTGGTTTAAAAATTTATAAAGGTTTAGGGTTAAGCTACAAGGATACTGATGGTAATCGCATAGCGGTAGATGATCCAAGATTGGATCCTATTTGGGCAAAATGTGGGGAATTGGGTATCCCTGTATTAATACATACAGCAGATCCAAAGTCATTTTGGGATCCATTTGATGCAGATAATGAACGGTGGTTAGAATTAAAAACCCGTCCGCGTAGAAAGCGTAGTGCTACAGATCCTGCGCCCTGGCAGCAGCTTATTGATGAACAACATCGTATGTTTAAAAAACATCCTAAAACAACTTTTATCAATGCTCATATGGGGTGGTACGCTAATAATCTACCTAAACTAAGTCAGCTTTTGGACGATATGCCCAATATGAATGTTGGTATTGGTGCTATAATCGCTGAGTTAGGAAGACAACCTAGACAGGCAAAAGCTTTTTTTATCAAATATCAGGATCGCATTCTTTTTGGCAAAGACAGTTGGAAACCAGAAGAATTCCCAACATATTTCAGAGTCCTGGAAAGCGATGATGAGTACTTTCCCTATCATAAAAAATATCATGCCTATTGGGCGATGTACGGATTAGATTTACCCGATGAGGTTTTAAAAAAGGTCTACTATAAAAATGCCCTGCGTATTGTTCCTGGACTAGACAAAAGCTTGTTTCCTAATTAATTAACTACCAATGAAACTTGCGGTCGCGGACTTCAAGATCTTGACGTACCAAATAGTCCGTAATAACTCTGCGCTCTCCACATTGTCGATGTTTATAGGAAAGCGTTAGTGAGTCTCGTGTAAGTTTATGAATTTTAAAAAGTTTGTAATTATCTGTTTGTCCTAATAATTCGGGGAGTTGTTCTGAGGTGAGCTTCAAATATATAGCTAAATTGATATAAAATGGCATATAATATTTTAAAAGAAAAAATTGA
>CAZPTJ010000166.1:0-7383 GCA_964589085.1 uncultured Flavobacteriaceae bacterium
TGATATAATAACATATAAATACTAAACAAAAAACCACCCAATTGGGTGGTTTTTTACAATTTCAGTAATTCTAACTGACTATATCCTTTTTTAAAACGTTAAAAACGTAAATAAAAGTAGTATTTTGCGTACTAAAGTAGGTATAATGGTTGATTGGCACGTTTTTCGCGCAAGCATAATAACTACAATCATTAGGCATTTGTATCCATACAATACACAAAAAATGACCTAATAAAATAAAAATTCTATGAAAAAATTTAAAATTTTACCCATTCTTTCTTTACTATTTCTAGCACAGGCTTGTAGTGATGATCTAGATGATAATTTACAACCGTCAAGTAATATAGAAATTGCTGACTTTATTTATCGAGGTCTTAATTTCTGGTCCATTTATAAAGAAGATGTACCAGATCTTGCAAATGATCGTTTTAATTCAGATAATGAACGTTCTGAGTTTTTAAATCAGTTTAGTTCTCCTGAAGAAACTTTTGAAGCTTTACTCTCACCAAGAGATCGTTTTAGTATTTTGAGTAGTGATTTTATTGAATTCGAAAATGCACTTGCTGGTGTAAGGGTTTCAACAGGCATGCGTTTTTCATTATTTAATCAACCTAATGAAAGTAATTTAGTTTTTGGAGTCGTACGTTTTGTATTTAATGAAGGCCCCGCACGAGATGCAGGAGTACAACGTGGTATGATATTTACTGGTATTGATGGTTCGCCATTAACTACAGAAAGTGATCTTGGGGCTATTTTTGATCAACCATCTTTTTCGATAGATTTAGCTACTTATGATGGAACTAATTTTACATCTACAGAGGAATCTATTCTCTTAAATCAAGTCGAACTAAGTATCAATCCTGTACATATTGCCCGGACTATTAATATAGAAGAACAAAATATTGGTTATTTACACTATACAGGATTTACAAACGAATTTGATTCTCAATTAAATGCAGCTTTCGCTCAGTTTCAGGCTGATGGGATTTCAGATCTTATCCTGGATTTAAGGCATAATGGTGGTGGTTCTATTGAAACAGCAAACGATCTTTCAAGCATGATTACTGGCCAGTTTAACGGTCAAACTTTTATAACACAACGATATAATGAAGATAGAGACGCAGAGTTTGCGAGGGTGCGAACTTTTAATAATGAGATTGGTGGAGGTGAGCAAATTAATAGTTTAGGTTTAAATCGTGTATTTGTATTAACAACAGAAAGCACAGCTTCTGCCAGCGAGCTTATTCTAAGCGGGTTAGACCCCTATATTGATATAATTCAGATTGGCACAAATACTAGCGGAAAATTTGAAGGGTCCTTTCTTCTTTACGATGCACCTCCTCCATTTTTCAGAAGAGAAGATGCTAGTTCAGGACATCGATATGTAATGCTACCTTTGGTATTGCGCTCCGTGAATGCAAATGGTCTTACCGACTATTTTGATGGTTTTACGCCCGATGTAGAGATTGCAGAAGATGTATTCAATTTAGGTCAATTAGGAGATGTTAATGAACCTCTGATGGCGGCCGCGCTTAATGAAATATTCCCAGGACGACAGTTCATAAATTATAATATAGAAAGACGTATAAGTCGATTTGAAAGTGACCAAGAGGATCTATTATATCAACGTATGATTTCAGAATAAAGCGCTTTTTATCGAAAAAACTTAAGATTATAAACCAATCGAAATATAAGTAATGTTCAAAAAGCTTAGGCAACGAAGAGTACTTACAATTTCGATTGGTTTTTTATTGCTTTTTTCTCTTCTCATTTTTATTGATACAAAAAGTTTTTATGAGATCATTGAATTGGCCTCCCTTTGGGTCAGAAAATGGTTTGGGCATTTTTATTTATATCTCGGTCTTTTTTGTGTTCTATTTCTTTTGGCATTGGCGTTTTCTCCTTTTGGGAAACAAAAATTAGGTAAATCCCAAGATCGTCCTGAGTTTTCCCGTTGGTCATGGATTGCCATGCTATACAGTGCTGGTATGGGCGCAGGAATTCTATTACGTGCAGTTCAGGAACCTGTATTTATGCAACAAAACCCTCCGATACAAACGGGACAATCTGCCGAAACTATAGCGCTGGAATATACTTTTTATCAATGGGGATTTACGGCTTGGGCCTTTTATGGTCTTTTTGCGCTTATCATAGGGTATTATCTCTTTAACAAGAAAAGGCCTGCATTAGTAAGTGCTGCTGTACTAGATATTAGTACTAGAAAAAGCATTCTTAATAGTGTAGACATACTCGCAATTCTAACTACCGTATTTGGCTTGATTGGTGCCGTAAGTTTAGGAACTACGCAAATTAATGGTGGACTCAATCACCTTTTTAAGAGCAATTTTGATTTGTGGATGACCTTGGGACTCACTTTATTAATTACAGGATTAGCTTTTCTATCGGTATGGAAAGGTATGCATCAAGGCATAAAACGTATTTCAAAATTAAATATTAGGGTCACTCTTTTAGTGCTATTATTCATTTTTTTTCAAGGTAATATCTGGACTATTTTTCAGCAATTTGGGATTGCACTTTATCATTATATTCTTGATTTTATTCCGCTCAGTTTGTCACTTGGTAATTACGATCCGGGAGAAATATTCTTAACAGATTGGACCTATTACTATTGGGCATTTTGGTTAGCCTGGGCTCCTTTTACTGGTGTTTTTATTGCGCGCATCTCTAGGGGACGTACTATTCGTGAACTTCTTCTTGGTGTTCTAATCATACCGGCTTTAGGAACTTTTTTCTGGTTTAGCGTATTCGGCGAAAGCGCATTTCAACTTATAGAAGATTGGAATAGTTATCAAGGAGAATTCAATAATGTCTTTTCTTCAATTTTTGTTTTTTTTGAAAATTTCCCATTTTCGGGTGTGTTAAACAGTATTACAATATTTTTATTGATAAGTTTTCTTGTAACATCTGTTGACTCTGCGGTATTTGTACTTAGCATGTTTACAGATAATGGACGTACGGAACCGAGTAAAAAGCACCGTCTGATCTGGTCTGTAAGCATCACTATTTTTGCGGTGTCCATGATTCTTTTAGGTCATGCCCGTCCTGAAATCAGTGTGCTTACTGCTCTACAAAAGTTATTGATTATCACATCACTTCCCTTTGCCTTGTTGATGATTGTAATGAGTGGAATTTTTATACGAGAAATTATAAAAAAACAGACTTTAACGCTTTAATGCAAAATGACCTGTGAAATTTCGGCCATCTTCTAAAGTTACATTAAACCAATATCCAGAAGATGGTAATGGTCTACCATTATAATTACCGTCCCATCCCCTGCTCGATGGATCTATTATGGCGACTACTTTTCCAAACCGATCAAAAATAGTAATCTGAGCATCCGATTGAAATTGATCACTAACACCAAAGACCTGCCAGAAATCGTTAAAACCATCATCGTTAGGTGTAAAGAATCTAGGAAATCCAATAATAGATACGGTTTGTTCTACAATTCCGCAACCATTAAGATCTCTCACAAAAACAGTAACAAAACCTGCCGGTAAATTTGTAAAAAAATTAAACCCTTGATAAGGCCCTTCTTCGTTTAAAGAAAATTCATAATCTCCTTCTCCTTCTACAAAAACAACAATATTATTATTATCTGAAACATCATTAATCTCAATATCAACAATTGTTGCAATGTCAGAAGGAATTACTTGGAAAATTGTATCGTTCAAGCAGCTACGCATAGTACCAAGATCTGTATGTTCCAGACTAACTTCTAATCTATATTGTCCAGGTTCAAAAATATCCAACGTGGCATCAGAATCAATCAATACTTCTCCTGAACTCGTTATCTGAAACCAGTTATAACTATCAAATCCAGGAGGTCCGGTAACCGTTTCGGGAACTAAATTGAGGCAAATAGGAATCTCGTCAGCAAATTGAATGTCGGGTGTTGGATCTACAATCAATTGAAATTGCTCGATTCCCTGACATTCATTTGCATTTTCAATACGCACAAAAACAGTTATACTTTCTGTAATAAAATCTGTTCCAAAAATTGGGTTAATCTCGAGTGCCGCATCTTCAAGACTTCCATAAAAAACAACATCTAGCGTATTAGGGTAATTATCTGTGCGAATTGTCTCCAGATCAAAAGTACTTTCGAGGATTCCATCTGTAGCATCAAGATCACAATTAAAAAAAATTCCTAGGTCCGGTAAGCTTGCCGAAGTGGGCTCCACAATCAGGGTAAGTTGTCCTTCGGTAATACAACCAAAATCGCTTATGATTTGAACAGGAATCGTTTGATTAAATGGTGTCGTATTTTGAAAACCTATGGTATTAACGATAGGCATATTTGCATTTAAAGCATCCATGTCTTCAAAAAAGAAAACGCTTACTCCTGTAATACCGCCAGTTAGAGCCTCAATAGCCTCTTCCAGATTAAAAATGGTGAAACCGTCGGTAGAATTAGAGACATCTACATCACATTGTACCAATGTCGCTGCATTGGCATCTGGAAATACAGCCAGATTTAAAAATCCAAACCCTTCTATAGGACAGGAGCCGTCCATAGGATCAATTTCTACACGATATAATCCCACATCTTCGGCTTGCGCATCAGATACTGTACAATTCTCCGTTGTACATGGCAAAACAATTTCTGTTGTTCCGTTATCAAAAAACCAGGTGTATACAGCTCCCGCAATAGGGTCCTCTACCATAAATGTAAAGGAATCATCAGGACAAATCACCACATCATCGAGTGAGCTCCCATCCTGGTTTGTCATTCCAGTGATATTTACAACTTCATTGAATAATGACTGTATAAATGGAGGTAATCCAAAAGTAGTTTCTCTTCCACCTAAGGAGACCGCATTATTCACAAAATTAGCTCCCTGCCCTAAAACATTTGGATTTTCTATAACATTAAGTGTATTTGTAAATGAATTTGCATGATATATCCTTCCATTAGGAGCAAGTTGAAGTGCTCCTCCTTGACTTGTACCGATAATTAATCGAGAAGCCGAAATATCTGCAGCAGTCAGATCATATTGAAATATTCGCTGTTCGTTACCATTTGCTGTAATAAAATCAACAGATGCATAGAGGACATCATTATTAGGAGAAAATTCAATTCCATATGGTCGCCCATCATCAATATTAAGGATAAGCTCATTATTTACTCCACCCGTTGTTGTATCAAAATCATAAAGCGCTAAGACTCCTGCTCCAGTTTGACCAGTAACCGTAGATACCGTGCTATGCGCAATGGCAAGATTTGCACCATCTGGAGAAGCCTTTAAATACCCTATAGCATTTGTACGCTGAACGGGAAAAGGAATTTCTATTCCAACTGTAGATACTACAGGTGTAGTGGAAACACCTCCTGAACTCACTTCATATGCAAAAAAAGTATCTATAAACTGTGTAATAACCCAAATAGAACTGCAATCGGAAGATCGTACAGCTGTGATCTTTTCAAAATTTTGATCTAATAAGGGAGCGTTGTCCGGATCATTAGGATCTGTAGGGTCATCAGGAAGGTTTCCCTGATGAATCAATGTACCATTTGCTCCCTGACTGATATCAACCGTGTAAAAATTAAGTCCTCGTAACTGATCAATATCATTGGCTAAAGTTTCTCCTGATTCCAGTGCCGCCAATGTAAATATGTAATAAATAGTATCACTCTCTGGTTGAGGGACAATAATCGCAGATTGTGAGCTAGAATCATCTCCCAAAAGACCCATGCCTCCAGGCATAATCTCATGTGTACTATCCCACACTGTAACGCCATCTGTATAAAAAAGAAGATTCCCAAAACGATCAGAAATACTGGCGCAACCCTCAAGTGTATTTAATTGCCCATCAGTAAGGGGAGTCACACTCCCATCAGGATTAAATTGCACACCTGCATTTCGTCCAAAATACCAATTTGATGCTTCACGTTGGGCGAATCCCTCAAAAAGGATAAAAAAAGAAAAAAGAAAAAGCCCCAATTTAATATTCATATCTTCTTTAAATAGCAATGCAAAATACAATAAAATGACTGGTACCCGGACCTTGCGCAACGTTAAACTTTCATAATTCCAAGTCTTAATTGTAACATTTAGAAAAAATATAGTCTTTAGGTTAGTATTAACACAGCTTAACATTCATTAATGCGGAGTAGCAAAGTCTTTTCGCATATACTTCTACTTTTGAGTATTATGAAAAAAATATTCTTCCTATTCTTAACCTTTCAGTCTTTATTTTCAAGTGGACAGATAGCAACCATACCTTTTATAGAAGAAGGTCTTGTCTTCATTAAAGTAAAGGTTAACGATCACGACAAATCTTTACATTTTGTTTTTGACACTGGTGCTTCTGCAGCAGTACTCGATGCAGGTATCGCTAAGGATTTGGGGATAAGTTCTTCGTATTCTTCTTATGTACAAGGCGCATCTGGTTCCGAAAACTATAAAATTGCTACGGAACAAAAGATAGTGGTCGGTTCATTGGAATTAATGACAAATCTGGTTTTAGTAGATCTTCAGGCACTTAATAATCGTTCTGATATACCTGTAGATGGTATTATAGGGTATGACATTTTAAGTCAATTTGTAACGGAATTTGATTTTGAAAAAGATGAAATTCTATTGTACAAAAACACCACAGATATTAATCATATTACAGATTTTAAAAAATATAAAATGACACTCAATGGTCCCATACCACAGGTTGAACTTAATGTCACTTTAAAAAATGGAAAACAATTGAAAGGCAATTTTTTGTTTGATAGTGGGGCCAATCTTACGATACTTTTTAACACACCATTTGCTAAAAAACACAAACTCTCCGATAAGATTAATAAAACATATAGCTATAAATCTCAAGGATTAACCAGTACCTCAGGTAATATAGGAGGAACGGTAACAGCTATCGATCTTTTTGATTTTTCTTTTGGTGAAATCCCCATTAGCCTATCTCAAGCAACAGCAGGAGTTACGAGTTCTTCGGGATACGCCGGTATTCTAGGTGCCGATATTATCAATCGTTTTAATATGGTCTTGGATTATGGGAATAGACGTTTCTATTTCAAATCTAACGCTGCTTTTCACAACCCATTTGATTATCCACTGACTGGGTTTAGCCTCGAAAAAAAGGAAGACATTATCATTATTTCTCAAATTTCTGAAAAAAGTGACGCCTATGGTAATGGGGTTCGTCCCGGAGATCAGGTAAAAGCTATTAATGGACAATCCTATATCACTTTAGAGGCTTATCGTACCATTTTAAAAAAGGAAGGGCAATCTGTCATATTGCAACTTGTAAGTCCTGATGGTCAAACTAAAGAGATCACCATTGAATTAAAGAGATTGATTTAACCCGAATTATGCAGTAGAACTTCGCAATGAGGACTGAAAGCGCAATAAA
>CAZPTJ010000167.1:0-7362 GCA_964589085.1 uncultured Flavobacteriaceae bacterium
ATAATATATTCTACGCCACAATCTTCATAGAAAGAAAGTTTTTCTAATTGTGGTTTACGGGGCTCAAAACTTCCTAAACCGCCGGCTATTGCAACTATTGGTGCCTGATGTTTTGTTCCCTTATTAGTCGTTATTACAAATTGTCCATCGTCAGTTTTTTCAATAGTGTCTGCTCGCTCTCCTAATGTAAAGCCTGGTTGAAACGGTGCTATTTGTTGCATTAAATTGTCAACAAGATCTCCTGCAAGAATTTCAGGAAATGCTGGAATATCATAAATAGGTTTTTTGGGGTAGATTTCAGAACACTGTCCACCGGGTTGTGGCAAAGCATCTATAAGATGACACTTTAGCTTAAGTAGGCCTGCTTCAAATACAGTAAATAATCCAGTTGGGCCAGCACCTATAATAAGAATATCGGTTTTAATCATAACTTTTCCCGTACACAGCAACTATCAGATATGATCAAGCCTCAACATTAATTACGGTTTCTATTTGAGGCGCATGTTTTTTGATGGTCATTTCAACACCACTCTTCAATGTCATTTGATTTACAGAACATCCCACGCAGGCACCTTCTAACTGTACTTTTACAGTCTTTCCTTCTTCAATTTCCAGAAGTGAGATATCTCCTCCGTCACTTTGTAAAAACGGACGAATTTCATCAAGCGCTTCCTGTACTTTTTGTGCTAATTCCTGATCTGTCATGATTTAATTTTTTATTGCAGCGCAGCCTGCCATCGTCGTTATTTTAATTGCTTCTGTAGGTGGTAAATCTGTATTGCGTCGTACAACTTCTTCTACCACATTACGTGTAAGCTCTTCAAAAGCTTCTTCAGTTGGCGTATGCTCCTGTAATGCAGCAGGTCTTCCTATATCACCTGCCTCTCGTATACTTTGTACTAAAGGAATCTCCCCAAGTAATCGCACATCTAAATCTTCAGCCAACCATTTTGCACCACCTTCCCCAAAAATATAGTATTTATTTTCTGGTAATTCTTCAGGAGTAAAGTAAGCCATGTTTTCAACAATACCTAGAACAGGAACATTGATACTCTCCTGATTAAACATTGCCACTCCCTTTTTCGCATCAGCCAATGCAACTGTTTGTGGTGTGCTTACAACTACAGCACCTGTAATAGGCAAAGATTGCATAATACTTAAATGAATATCACCTGTTCCTGGAGGCAAATCTAATAATAGAAAATCAAGTTCTCCCCAAGCCGCATCAAAAATCATTTGATTCAAGGCTTTGGCAGCCATAGGACCTCTCCAGATGACTGCCTGATCTGGTTTGGTAAAAAACCCAATAGATAAAATCTTTACACCGTAATTTTCTACAGGTCGCATTTTGGATTTTCCATCAACAGTAACGGAAAGGGGTCTTTCTCGTACCACATCAAACATTATAGGTGCAGAGGGGCCATATATATCAGCATCCAAAAGCCCTACTTTGAATCCCATTTTAGCAAGTGTTACTGCAAGATTTGCTGTAACAGTAGATTTACCAACACCTCCTTTGCCAGAGGCAATAGCTACAATATTTTTAATTCCAGGTATAGGCTTTCCTTTTATTTCATTTGTTTCCTTCTTAGCTGGTGCATCAACTTTAAGATTTACCTTAACTTGTGCTTTTTCGTATACCTTATCGTGGATGATCTTCATAATCTCCACTTCCGTTTTCTTCTTGGCTTGAAGCGATGGATTCCTTATGGTAACATCAATGATTACCTCGTCTGCAAAGGTAACTACATTTGTAATAGCACCCGTGTCCACCAAATTTCCTCCTTCTCCTGGCGCAGTGATCACCTTCAATGCTTCAAGAATATCTTTTTTCTGTATTTTCATAATTTATTCTACCTAATTGTCTTAATTATTAGGCAAGCCTTACTTAGACTAATTCTAAATGCAAAGATACGATGTAAAATTGGGATACTAAATCACTTATATAGGTTTTGCCTATAGCGGTATTAATTAAAATTAATGATTTTGGGATATGGAAAAATACAAATCAGGATAACTCAATAACCGGATCCCAAAAATGCTTTTTAAAATTGATAACCTGATCATCTTCTACCTCGATGCCTTCACTTTCCAGTAATTGTTGCATCAGGTTTGTTCCAGGAAAATGATGTTTCCCAGTCAACACCCCTTGTCTGTTTAATACACGATGCGCAGGAACATCAGGATATTTTCCAGCACCATTCATTGCCCATCCTACCATACGAGCACTACGCGCAGCTCCAAGGTATTTTCCGATAGCCCCATAGCTTGTTACTCTACCATAGGGTATTAAACGGGTGATTTCATATACTTTTTGAAAAAAATTTTCAGTTTCAGGAGCGTAATTCATTTATTCAAAATAAGTGATTCTAATAAAGGTTATCAGCACCAGTAAAAGCATTAAAGCTCCCATAAAATAATTAGAATATTTCGTAAAACTGGCTGATTTTTTTTCTATCCGTTGAAATCCCAGAACGTAACCATAAAGAACTGTAAATGTTCCCAAAGCCGCTGCCAGAACAAAAATGACAATTGCCATTATATCATAGTTAACTTTACCACTCACATTAAGGCCGGTTCCAATGGCACAAAAGTAAGGAATGGGTAAAACGTTAAGCATTCCCATCATTAGTCCTTTTCCAAGACTACGTCTCCCAGGATACTTGGGCACCTTACCCGCTTTTACTTTATTGCTTTTTGCTTTAACAAAAAAGAAGATCGCCATAATCAGAAAGATAACCAGGCCTGTTCGTAATAGTACGATCTGAATGAAGGGATTTCCAAAAATATATTTAGCTAATAATATCGCAATAAGTGCCTGAAAAACAACAATTATTGAAGCTCCTAAAGCAACCATAACACCATTGCGCTTTCCATATTGCAGACAGGTTTTTGCCACAGACATATTAATCAAACCTGGAGGAATTACTCCGGCAAAAGCAGCAAAATACGTTATGAAAAATAGTTTTGTTACCTCCAATGAATTGATTTGATTATCGCACTCTAAATTTAATATAAGTTATCGGTTTACCTTGCCCTAAATATTGTTTTTCATAAAAAGTTTGGATTTGGGTTACTTCCTTAGGTGAATATTCATTTTTATATACATCATGATGAGCATGAAGAATTTCATGTCCTTCTCCATGAAGTAAACCTAAAGTATATCCATGCATAAACTCAGAATCTGTCTTCAAATTAATTAATCCATCTGATTTAAGAATATGTTTATACTTCTGTAAAAATTCTGTATTGGTTAGTCTATGTTTGGTACGCTTATATTTTATTTGAGGGTCGGGAAAGGTAATCCATATCTCATCAATTTCTGCTTTCGCGAAAGCGTGCTCGACAAGCTCAATTTGCATTCTTAAAAACCCAACATTTGTAAGATCCTCTTCTAATGCCGTTTTTGCACCTTTCCAAAAACGTGCACCTTTGATATCAATCCCTAAAAAGTTCTTTTCTGGAAAAGCTTTAGCCAGTTCAACAGTATATTCTCCTTTTCCACAGCCTAACTCTAAAACAATAGGTCGATCTGTTTTGAAAAATTCTTGATTCCAATTACCTTTAAAGGGGAATTGATCATTTAAAAGTGCTGCTCTTTCTGGTTGAACAACATTAGAAAAAGTGTCGTTTTCACGAAAACGTTTAAGTTTATTTTTACTACCCACTATAGCAAATTAATGTTTTGGTAAAATTAAGGAAACTTTTAGTAGGTATTTGATCTTCATCTTTGGACTATGAATCAACATTCTACCATACTTGTAGCTCCTCTTAATTGGGGTTTAGGTCATGCAACACGTTGTATTCCTATTATTAAAGAATTACTTGCCACACAACATCGAGTAATTATAGGAAGTGACGGTTCAGCACTACAATTGTTACAAAAAGAGTTTCCAGAATTAACCGCTGTAGTCCTTCCATCATATCATATACAGTATTCAAAACGGCCAGGGGATTTTAAGAAAAAAATGCTTCTAAGAAGCCGTTTTATCATTAAAGCGATTTATAAGGAACACAAATTACTTAATCACCTTCTTGATACTTATGCTATTACTGGTGTTATTTCGGATAATCGTTTAGGATTATACACTCGCAGAGTACCCACCGTTTTTATAACACATCAATTGCATGTGTTAAGTGGTACTACAACCTGGTTAACAACACGAATGCATCATAGGTTTATTAAAAAATTTGATGAATGTTGGGTACCAGATGTTGACGGTCATTTTAATCTTAGTGGTCAATTGGGTCATCCCAAGAAGCAAAATTTTCCAGTTAAATATATAGGTGCATTAAGTCGATTTAAAAAAGAAAAGCTCTCCATAAAATATGATGTACTTGTTCTATTATCGGGGCCTGAGCCCCAACGCGGTTTACTGGAAGATCTTTTAAAGAAAAAGCTTAAAAAATACAATGGGTCTGTTCTTTTTGTGCGTGGCGTTCTAACGGAAGAGGAAGAGGAACCCATTCAAAAAGAGAATTTAAAAATTGTAAATTATCTAACCTCACAAGCTTTAGAAACTGCAATAAACAGTTCTGGGTTTGTCATTTCCAGATCAGGATATACAACCATTTTGGATCTTGCTGTCCTTGAAAAGAAAGCATTTTTCATTCCTACTCCAGGACAAACAGAACAAGAATATCTGGCAGAACGTTTACACAAAAAAGGAATTATCCCTTACGCAACTCAGGATAAATTCACAATAAAAAAGTTAGCAAAAATATCGGTATACAAAGGGTTTAAAGCAGTCCATTCTGATACCTCTTTAAGGGATTTCTTCGGCCTTTTCGAGCGTGAAAGAAAATTCAGACCCAACACCAAATTCACTTTCGACATAAATTTTTTCTTCGTGCGCCTCTATAATATGTTTTACAATAGACAGTCCTAAACCAGAACCTCCAACTTTACGATTCCCGGTCTTATCTACTCTATAAAAACGTTCAAAAAGTCGGGTGATATGATCTTCCTGAATACCCTCTCCATTATCAGTTACACGTATAATAATCTTATTATGAATAAGATTCTGAATACTTATCTCTGTTGTTCCATCCTGCTTTCCATATTTGATGGAATTCTCAATAAGATTGGTCACTAATTGTTGAATACGTTCTTCATCGGCATTTACCATAATAGGAGAATCATATTCCATATCAAACGTAAGCGTCAAGTTTTTTTTGACCGCTTTCATTTCCAGAAAATCAAAGGTGTTTTTTATAATATCGACAATGTCAAAATAAGCAAAATCCAGATTAAGATCTCCAGTTTCCAGTTTGGTAATCATATCGAGATCATTCACCAGATAAATCATACGTTCCACAGCTTTATCGGCACGTTCCAAGTATTTTTTACGCACTGTTTTATCTTTTATCGCACCATCTAACAGGGTAAGGATATATCCTTGAACCGTAAACAATGGTGTTTTAAGTTCGTGAGCAATATTACCTATAAAATCTTTACGATATTCTTCTTGTACTTTAAGTGATTCTATCTCCAATTTGCGACTCATTGCAAATTCCCGGACTTCTTCAGTCAGAGCTTCCATATCTGTGGTGATCTGATCAGGTCGCAAACGGGCTTCTTCCAGTAAAGAAATGTCATTATAAATCCGCTTTACTTTCTCATAAATGAACTTACGGACTCTGAATTGAATTACAAAAAAGATAATACTGTAAACAATAACTGCAAAAAGAGCAACTTCAAGCCAATTGATTTTTTGAAATCTATAATATTCGAAGCCAATAAAGATCGTGGAGAAAATTAAAGCGCTGTAAAACGCAGTAATAATTGAAAATTGATATGAGGTTCTACTTTGTTTAGAACTCATTATACTACAAACTTATACCCTACCCCTTTTATCGTTTTGAAACTATCATCCCCTATTTTTTCGCGAAGTTTACGAATATGGACATCTATTGTTCTACCCCCAACAACAACCTCATTTCCCCAAACGCGATCCAGAATATTTTCCCGTTTAAAAACTTTATTGGGTTTTGATGCTAAAAGAGAAAGTAATTCAAACTCTTTACGAGGTAAAATGATTTCTTTTTTATTCTTAATAATTTTATATTCTTCTCGATCAATTACCAAATTCCCTATTTTAAGAACACCTTCTCCTTTTTCTTCCTCCTTAAATCTACGTAGCAATGCTTTTACTTTACTCATCAATACTTTTGGCTTAATAGGCTTCGTAATATAATCATCAGCTCCTGCTTCAAATCCTGCAAGCTGCGAATAATCTTCTCCTCTAGCCGTAAGGAAGGTTATAATAGTTTCTGCTAGATCCGGAATTTTTCTTATTAGCTCACAAGCTTCAATACCATCCATTTCCGGCATCATAACATCTAGAATAATGAGATGTGGTTTGTGCTTTTTGGCAAGCTTTACTGCCTCAACTCCATTTTCTCCCGTGAATATTTGATACCCTTCGTTGGTTAGGTTATATCCTACAATCTCCAGAATATCTGGTTCATCATCAACAAGCAATATTTTAATGTCCTTTTTTTTCATTTGACCGATGGCTTAATAAATATACTATTTCTTTTCGGAAAAGTAGTCATTGCCTACCTTCTCTATATACAGTTAAGCAAGGTAAAATTATTATTTCATCTATAAATAAATCTCAATATTATCATAGCGTTAAATATATCATCTCTACGATAACAAATCCTTCAAAACAATGGTTTTAGTATCTTTGCTGGAACTATCCAAATTACCGATGTAGTGAAGGTACTGCTATCACATTAAGTGTTACGGATGCTACCTGTGATTTTCCATTGATCTTTTTTCAGTAGATTGTATTCCGACTACAGAAGTGGCTAACATTGGAGAGTTACGAGCCTCAGACAAAGGACAATCATATACATTAACAGGGGAAGCATTATTGACTTTCCAGCAGGACTTTGAAATCAGAAATTTATTGAAGATGCTACGGCGGCAATTTTGATCGATGATCCAGATGATATTATTACAACTACATATACTATAGGTGATGGTATTTCAGATATTTTAGGAATCCTAAGTTCATTCAACGGGCAATTACAATTTGTTCCTGAGCAAGATCCGGGAGCAGCTAGCTCTACGGGAAATACGATTAATCTACAATCGGTTACACTTACTAGCCTTCCCAATAATCCCGAGGATTATGAATCAGAACTTATTCTTGTATCTGCTATCACTGTTGACAATAGTGTAAACACCACCTGGATTGTTGGCACAGAATACCCGATGAGTAATGGTGAAGGGAATTTTGTTTTCAGAACCTCTTTCTTTGATACAGATTATATTGATCAAGATGTGTCTCCTGATATGTTAAACCCAGATTATGCATTAGAAAATCTATTACAACTTGAAAGTGCTGCAAA
>CAZPTJ010000168.1:0-7269 GCA_964589085.1 uncultured Flavobacteriaceae bacterium
CATAAGAGAGAAATCTGTAGTGATGGTCGTAATGCCACCAAATGCAATTTCTTTAACGATGTTGTCATTATGAGCGAGAATACCAATATCCTTTCCGACTCTATATTCAAGATTTCTGGCATCTTTTAGAACCTGCCAAAGATTAGAATCGGCCAAAGTAAAAAATGCTGTATTTTTTTTGAGTAATTCGGGAGTATATTCAGATGCAATTTGATGGTTTATGTAATAGTCATTGACATAGCGTTTAAAAGCATTTAATATCCCTTTGGGAAGATCTGTGTTTGGTTTAAAGAATAATATAAACTTATCATAAGAACGGAGTTGGGGAGTTAATTCGACAAGTTTTTTATAAGTAATATCCTCAAATTCCTGAGTGATATGGGAATAATCAGGAGATAATTTTAGATAGCGATCCACAAGCAAGGTACGGTCAGATGCAATCGTTTTTATGAGAGCGCTGACTTCTTTATGTTGTATAGGTGCAATGACATAGGCACCATACTTGCGATTCACATTATCTATTATCGTTTTAAAAAGTGTAAGATTATTATGATGGAAAAACACATCAATTTGAAAGCGTTTGCCTAATTCTTTTCTGAAAGTATTATAAAAATCTTCTTGAAAACTATGGAAGGCATACATAATCAATGCAACTTTTAGAGTCGTCTTCGTTTCCTCACTTATTATAAAGTATCCTTTTAGGTTTTTAGACTCAACAAGTCCGCGTTCTTTTAAATCTGTATATGCTTTTACAAATGTTTTACGAGCATACCCAATTTCAGCAACCATTTCATTAATAGAAGGTAATTTATCTCCCACTTTTAAAATTTTGGCATCAATAGCATTTATGATACCATTAACGATTTGTTCATGTTTTGAAATCGTGGGGATATGCTGTAAGTCATATATTTTTTCTAGAAGCTCAGACATAATCTATATGTTTAGGGAAATCAGAAGTCATAGTAATCTGTCTAAAAGGCGAAAGGATAGGCTTTAAAAGCTTGTTTTTATCTATATTTGCCTTGTAGCATAGAGTAGTATAGCTGTGAATTGCTTTCCAATATAATATATTTTTAAAAATTTTATTTCCAGACTTTTTGAAATGAGATCTGAACACAAAAATTTTATAACCACTTTTAAACCGGCAATTACAATAGTTTCTCCCGGTAGAGTTAATCTTATGGGTGGACATACCGATTACAATTTAGGTTATGTTTTACCTACAGCCATTGATCGTCATATCAAAATTCAGTTTTGTGCTAATGGGACAAAATCTCAATGTAATGTTTTAAGTGTGAACTATGATGCATTATTACGTTTTGATTTTGAAACTATAACTGTAAGTCAAAATCAATGGGAAAATTACATTCTTGGTGTTGTAAAAGAAATCATAGAATTAACATCTGAGATTAGGGGTTTTGATTGTGTTATTTATAGTGATTTGCCTATAGGGTCTGGGATTAGTTCCTCAGCCGCTTTAGAATGTGGATTGGCTTATGGACTAAATGCACTTTTTGAATTAGAACTTACAAAAAAACAAATAATTTTGTTGAGCCAGCGCGCAGAACATCATTTCGTAGGCATGCAATGCGGTATTATGGATCAGTTTGCTTCTGTAATGAGTAAGGAAGGAAAAGTCATTTTTTTAGACTGTAAAGATATTTCTCACCGTTATGTCGATGTTCATTTTGATCCTTATAAATTAGTGTTGTTGAACTCGAATGTTCACCATAATTTAGTGGGGAGTGATTATAATACTCGTAGAAAAGAATGTGAAGATGTTGTGCAGTGTATAGCTACGGAATATCCTGAAATCAAATCTTTACGGGATCTATCGGAAGAGGTATTAAAAGAGTATGAAGGAAAGCTTAGTTCGGTACAATACAATAGAGCGAGTTATGTGCTTGAAGAAAATAAAAGAGTGGTAACTGCTATTGACGCTTTGGAAAAGCGAGATATTCAAAAATTTGGAGAATTAATGTATCAGTCTCATCGTGGACTACAACTTAAGTATGAAGTAAGTTGTCCTGAATTAGATTTTCTTGTTGATTTTTCAGAAGCGTATGAAATGGTATTAGGCTCTAGAATGATGGGAGGTGGTTTTGGAGGATGTACTATTAATTTAATACATGAGAATGCGATTTCTTCCTATATCTCTAAAATAAAAAAAGCATATAAATCAAAGTTTAATATTGATTTAGCTTCACATCTAATCTCTCCAGGTAAAGGGACACATATGCTAACACAATGGTAAATTTTAATGAACATCCACATAGACGTTATAATATCTTAACTGGAGAGTGGATTCTGGTATCTCCACACCGCACTAAACGACCATGGCAAGGCATGAATGAAGCACCTGCCATATTTCCTAGCGAAAATTATGACCCTCATTGTTATTTGTGTCCAGGAAACATAAGAGCTAATAAGAAGGTTAATCCTGAATATAAGGAACCGTATAGTTTTACAAACGATTTTGCAGCACTATTGCCAGGAGTGGTTCATTCTTCGTATGAAGAAGGGCTACTAAAGGCAAAAACAGAATCTGGAACTTGTAAAGTAGTATGTTTTTCTCCAGACCATAATATGACATTGCCTCTTATGAAAATTGAGACTATCGCTAAAGTAATTGAATTATGGCGAAAGGAATTTAGGACATTAGGGAGCAATCCTCATATAAATTACGTTCAAATTTTTGAAAATAAAGGAGACATTATGGGATGTAGTAACCCACATCCCCATGGACAAATATGGTCTCAATTTACTGTGCCGGAAGAAGTGGTTAAAAAATCGAAAATGCAAAATGATTACTGGCAAAAGAGTAAACGATCTTTATTAGAGGATTATGTGTCTCAAGAGCTAACACATCGAGATCGTGTTGTTTTTGAAAATGAGTACTTTGTTGTTTTAGTTCCATATTGGGCGGTATGGCCTTATGAAACAATGATTATTCCTAAAAAACATTCCCGCACTATTTTAGAATTAAATGAACAAGAATCTTTTGCTTTCGCAGAGGCAATAAAATACATTACCATAAAATACGATAATATTTTTAAAACTTCCTTTCCCTATTCTTCAGGAATTCATCAGGCTCCAACAGATAATAAATCCCATGAGTATTGGCATTGGCATATGTCTTTTTATCCGCCATTACTACGTTCAGCCTCTGTGAAAAAGTTTATGGTGGGTTATGAATTGTTTGCAAATGCTCAACGTGATATTACAGCAGAACAGGCTTCGGAAACTATAAGAAGGCAGTCTGAAATTCACTATACGCTAGAGCAAACCTAAAATGCGTTCCATAGCCATGCCTCTTGAGCCTTTAATCAAAATCGTATTCTTTGTTGTTGTCAGACCTTTAAATTGCTGAATGAACGTTTCAAAGTCTTCATATTGATAGACGGTAGCGGAGTCCTGCTTTATATTATTGAAATGATGACCTATAAGATGAATCTGATCAATTTTTAGGTCAATAGCCATTTGACTAATAGCAAGATGTTCACTTAAACTATGTTCACCAACTTCAAACATATCACCTAAAAAAGCAATATGATGTTCGCTTTTTTGTAGTTTAAGGTTTTGTAAAGCGACTTGCATACTACTGGGGTTAGCATTGTACGCGTCCAAAATAATCCTGTCTTGATCCCTATTAATAATTTGGGACCTGTTATTGTCCGGAGTATAACTTTGAATGCCATTTTGAATTTGTGCTATTGAAAGTTTAAAATAGCTTCCTATAGTTATTGCAGCCGCAATGTTAGGAGCATTATAATTTCCAATAAGATGGCTCTCTATTCTCACTGAATTATATATTACCGTAACATTAGGGTCTGCTTTTAAAAAAGGGATAGGACAATCTGAGGCTTCAGATCCGAAAGTGTATCGCTGCATACCTTCAGTTTGTCTCATCTGAATCTCATCATCGTAATTAACAAAAACGATATCATTTTTCTTTCTTAGATAGTTATATAGTTCACTTTTTCCTTTAATAACGCCTTCAATACCACCAAAACCTTCTAAGTGAGCTTTGCCAAAATTGGTTATATATCCATAATCAGGTTGTGCAATTTCGCATAATAATTGAATCTCTCCTTTGTGATTAGCGCCCATTTCGACAACTCCCACTTCTGTAGTGTCGTTCATTTTTAACAAAGTCAACGGGACACCTATATGATTATTTAGATTGCCAATAGTTGAGTTCACGACATATTGTTGACTAAGTACGGCAGTAATTAATTCTTTAGTGGTTGTTTTGCCATTACTTCCCGTTAGAGCTATAATAGGAATTTTTAAAAACCTACGATGATAGGTAGCAAGATCTTGTAAACACTTCAAAGCGTTAGCAACAAGAATTGTTTTAGGTGTGGTGTTATAAGCGACTTCATCAATGATCGCATAAGAAGCGCCCTGATCTAATGCAGCTTTCGCGAAAGCATTACCATTAAAATTTTCACCTTTTAATGCAAAGAATAATTGTCCAGTTTGCAGTGATCTAGTATCTGTGCAAATACCTGTGCTTTTAAGAAATAGTTGATGTAGTTTGTTAATATTCATTTTAAACTATAAAAAAAGCCCTAAACAGGGCTTTTTCTTTTTTTATATGCTATACTAGATTATCTAGGGCGTTTTGCTTGTTTGGATTTTGATCCCACTCTTGACATTGCACATCTAAAGCCAATATCATCTGTAGCTGTTCCTTGAGGGAAATAACGACGTTGTGCTGGATCTAACCAATAAGCTCTATCTCTCCATGATCCTCCTTTATATACCCTAACTTCATCATTAATAAGAGATGTTCTGGTATTAGATTCATCAAATTGGCGATCTAATTTGTTAGAGGCACTATCAACCTCTACCAAGTGCTTAGGGGCATTGTACATGCGACGACCGTCATCTTCTGCTTCATCTTCATCTTCATCAAAAGATTCAAAATATCGTGTAGAACGTCTATCCCCATCTCTATAATTTCTATTATCACTAGTAGAGAACTGCGTACGTAAATAAGTTTCTTCTTCGTCTACAGGAACTTTTAATATCTCACCAGGTAAATTACGAGGTACAACTTTACCATTAGCCAAAGTATCATATACAATAGAATCTACAGTAACTACCTTAACCTGTCCATTTTCGTCAATGGCATTTTTAGTATATACATTACCTCTATAATAATTAAAATCATTGAATTCATCATCTACTATAGGACGATAAACATCTGCCACCCACTCAGCTACATTACCTGCCATATCATATAATCCATAATCATTAGGTTCGTATGTTTTAACTTCAGCAGTAATATCGGCATTATCATCAGACCATCCCGCAATACCACCATAATCCCCATCTCTCTGCTTAAAATTTGCTAAGTGATCTCCACGATTACGTCTTTTGGAAGAACGCGTATAAGAACCGTTCCAAGGGTATTTTTTACGCCCACGATATACATTATAGCTTCTTAATTCAGAAAGCCCTAAAGCGGCATATTCCCATTCTGCTTCTGTTGGAAGTCTATACGCAGGCAGTAAAATACCGTCTTTGCGCTGGATGTGAATATCTGTGCTATCATTTCTTTTAATCCGTTGGTCAGAAGCCTTACCTCCTCTTGTTAGACTATCGCTACCGCCGTAAGTGAGTGTAGGCGCATTTAGATAAGTGTCAGTGTCAAATGTTGAATTTGCATCAACATCAAAACGAGCACCACGAGCACTAAATCCTTTTTCTTCAAGAATAAGCTCATTTACTCGATCTCCACGCCATTTTGAAAATTGTACAGCTTGTAGCCAGTTTACACCTACTACTGGATAATTAGCAAAAGCTGGATGGCGTAAATAGTTCTCCGTCATCGTTTCATTGAAACCAAGACGATTTCGCCATACTAGAGTATCAGGTAAAGCACCGTTATATATATTTCTATAATTTTCATCTTCTGGAGGAAAAACTTTCTTTAACCAATCTAAATATTCGGCATACATACCATTGGTTACTTCTGTTTCATCCATATAAAAGGACTGAACATGTTGTTGATTAGGAGTATTATTCCAATCATGTAAAGGATCATCCTGAACTTTTCCCATAGTAAAAGTTCCTCCTTCGATGAATACTAATCCGGGCCCTGTTTCTTGTTCGGAATAATCGGTGTTTAATTTAAAACCTCCGTCTTTACCGTTTAGTCTCCAGCCAGTTGCCCTTGAGTTGTCTTTGTAATTATTTGATTTACTGCAGCTCGCTATAATAATGGATAGGGTAGCCAATACGAGCACTTTTGATGCAAAGTTTATTCTCATGGTTAAATTTCTTAATCAGTAGATTTGGGATTGCAATATAGCAATTAACGTAATAATGACAAGATTATTTTAATCAAATGCTGAAAATCCATTTTCTACCTAGTAGGGTTTATAAATGACTTTTAACTAACGTTTAATATTTTATTTTAGTATTTACAACATAAAAAAAATGAATTTTGTAGATTTTTGATACTAATAAAAAAGGAATAACGTTAGGAGTACAATGAAGTATTTTTTACCCATTTTTTTATGCTTATCATCGGTTTTCGGATTTGCCCAGCAGAAGCAGATTATATTGGACTGGCCTGAATCAGTTTCTGAAATAACAAAACAAGCGCGTATAGACCTTAGTAATCTGGATCAAGTGCCGCACTTTTCGAACGATGCAACTTCTGGATGGATGTATAGTGAGCGTTGGAAAATAAGTAGGGGGCAACAAGGATTGACAGGACAATTGTCTAATATTAGGTATGAGCCTATTTCCAATGAGATGCTCAATGCTATAGAGCTTAATGCAATACCTAATGAAGTGGTTTACAAAATTAAAATCGGACAAGCTCGAAATGAAACCTATGCGCTTCTTGAGGTTAGTCCATTTGTAAGAGCTAATGGTCAGTTACAACGTGTTGTTTCTTTTGATGTTTTGCTTAACTCATCTCGAAATCAAGCCAATAGTAAATCGCAATTGCCTATAGTTAATTCTGTATTAGCTGAAGGCGAATTTTTTCGATTTTATGTAGAAGAGACTGGAGTACATCAACTTACTAGAAATTTTTTGAATAATCTAGGAATGGACACAGATGTTGATCCAAGAACGATTAAGGTATATGGTAATGGAGGTGCTCCATTACCACTTAGAAATAGTGAAAATAATCTTTTTGATTTACAAGAAATTGCCATTAGAGTTGTGGGAGAAGAAGATGGTTCATTTAATGGAAATGACTTTGTACTGTTTTATGGAGAAGGTACTCGTAATTTTCACGAAGAA
>CAZPTJ010000169.1:0-7256 GCA_964589085.1 uncultured Flavobacteriaceae bacterium
GGCTACTGTAACGGTTTCGAAATTGTTTATGATATTCGCAAAATTGATGACCGTTGTATTACCATCTTCATCGGTATAGGTAATAGTACCGTTGTCATTATCTTCTAAGGTGGTAAGGGTTTCAAGATTTGTAATATCTATAATCGTTTGATCTCCATTTTCATCGGTAAATGTAAATGTACCATCATCATTATCCACAATTGCGGTAATCGCTTGATTTACAGAATCACAAAGGCTTTCCCAGACACTACCATTAAATTGAAAAACACAATCTACATCTGTGTTATATACCAACGCGCCGTTTAAGGGAGAAATAGCATTCATTTCCAGAGTAGTCACTCTAGTAATGACCAAAACTTTCTCGACACTTTCCAATTCAAGAATTGAACTACTATCAATTGAATTAGGGTTATTTCCAATTTTTACTTGTGCGTCTATTCCTACGCTAAATAAAAATAACCATAATAAAAATAATTTTCCTTTCATAATTCCAACCACCTAATAATTTATAATTTAACTTGTTTATTAGTAAAGTTAACAAGTTATTACTATTCAAGTAATTTTATACAAATAAAGCGTAAATATTTGTATTTTATCGATATTTTTAATAATTATATCGATAAAATACTATTAGCTTAAGGTAAAAATTATAGTTGTTTCGATGAGTAGGGGTCAAGAAGAAGACCACTCTTTGTTTTCAATTTGAAAAGGTGTTTTTCTGAATATTTTTAATTAGAGAATCCAATCCATTTATTTTTATTTCATGCATCTCTAACATAAATCTCCCTAGTTTACCTTTCGGAAAACCTTTTCTCTTAAACCAAGCATAGTAATATTCAGGAATATCGACAAGATAATAGTTTTTGTATTTCCCGAAAGGCATTTTGTAATGAGCGAGCTCTAAAAGTTTTTGCTGTTGATTCATTAGACCAAATATAGCGGTAACGAAATTACAGAAATATGTATTGATTTTAACCTATCAACATACATTGATTCCAATCCATTTGTTCAGGTTCCAAATGAGAGATTATCGCAAGGCCTATACCCGCTATGCCTTCCAGAAGACCATTTTCGGGTTTCCAACCCGGATTGTCTCCACCCTGCCATTTCATGTAACCAGCATAGAGTTGATCATGAACGTCCATCTTCAAGCCTTCGTTACACCAATGATCTGCAGCTTCTTTAAACACTAGTTCCTTAGTTTCTTTATATAAATAATCAAAAATGTGCATCACTCCAAAAGCTCCATGACATAAACCAGCATCACAAATACGAGTTTCTTCCAGGTCCCTTTTCTTTGCTAATTCTTTAAGTATAGTTAAAGCTAGATTTGAAAGTTCTTTACGTTTTAAAACGCTACCGGCCCTCCATAAGGATAGGCTTATCCCCAAATCTCCGTAACACCAGGCCAAACGATTACTTCTGCTTTCTTCTTGTGTTGATGTTATCCAATCCGGAAAATAAGAAACATTGGTATAATCTACCTTCTGAGCACTTAAAATATAACTTAAAGCTCCTTCAAGAAGTGGCATTGTAGATTCTTTGAACGCTGGATAATCTATTAACCGTGACAAATAATTAATAATACTTGATAAGCCATGAGCCAAACTTAAATTACTCCCTCGTACGCCTTCTTCACGTATAAGGAAAGAATCCCAATATATTCCATCGTTTACTCTGACCGCAGTTTTGTTCAAAAGGTTGATAATCGTTATGAGTTTTGCCTCATACCTTTTTTTAAGCTCTTTAGATTGTGTATTGTCATACCGTTTTAAAAAGTAATAACCTATTCCTAATACACCATGTAAAAAGTCATAAAAATTTTGTTTAGGATCGATATTAAATGTGTGCGTCAAAAAAGGATCCAGACCTTCTAACAGCAGGTCATTGTCTAAATCTATATATTCTAATTCATTAAGCAGTTCTATAGCCCAGGCTGCTCCAGCAATACCGCCACAGTAGGTATAAAAATTATATCCTTCATTAATATTTTGGACAATCGAAGTAATAATATCAACACCATAATTTATGCTTTCTTCATCCTGAATAAATTGAGCGTAATTAAAATGAAAAAGAGCAATTCCTGCACTTCCTGATAATACTCCAATATCATCAGTCATAGGAGTGCTTCTGCGTAGGACATTATTAATCTCTTCAAGCTTTTTTCTTAGAACTGTTTCTTGCATTTTTTAAAAATAATAAAGCTGCCTCATAAAGGCAGCCTTAAAAATTAATTTCTTAAGTAGATCAATATATTTATTAACCAAAGATTTGATCTACACTAAGAAAGGGAGTATTAATAACATTGAGCACCTGGGGGAGGGCAAGTATTTAAAGCTCCTACTGTTGGACAACAATGTGTCCCACCACCTTGGACATTACTTAATTCCAAATTACTAATCACCTCTTTGTTAAGCTGTAATTCTTTTAATGATTTTTTCATGATAGTTTATGTATATAGTACCTACTCTTTATAAAAGGTTTTCGGCTTCCCCTCAAAATCAATATTTTCCTAGGTTTTGATTTCTTATAAATTTAAAAAGCTCTTGAATAATTAAAAAGTAAAACAACCTCATATTAAAGAAAATAGGGTATCATAAAATAATGCTAACCATAGCTCCCATGGGGAAAACTGCCTTGTTTAAGGCAGTTTTAAAATTGCATTCATCTAGTCCAAATGGTTCATCTTTATATCCATTTAGATTCAACGAATATGTTTAACCCAGATTATGCATTAGAAAATCTATTACAACTTGAAAGTACTGCAAAATATACCGTTACACTACATTTTATGGTACTTTCAAGGTTCATCACAAAGTTCTAATGCATAATCTGGGTTTAAGAATAATTAAAAACACTGCATTCCTGGAGGAGGACAAGTATTAAGTGCTCCTACTGTTGGGCAAAAGACGGTATTATTACCTCCATTATTCCCGCCTCCACCTGGAGGACATCCACCTCCCTCGACTTTATTTAATGCGAGTTTACTAATCACTTCCTTTTTTAATTGTAATTCCTTTAATGATTTTTTCATGATAGTTCATGTTATGCGACACCTACTCTTGATAAGGTTTTCGGTTTCCCCTTAAAATCAATATTTTCCGGTTTTGATTTCCATTCAATATAAAACAGAAATTAAAAGGCGAAAAATGATATTACCTCATATCAATTAAAATAAGGAGGAAATAAATAACACTGTACTATCAGAATATTAATCACAATTTGTGAATCAAAAAATAAAAATTACTGGTTTGATTTTTTTTCAAAAACATTGCATTCCTGGTGGAGGACAACTATTAAGTGCTCCAATTGTAGGACAAAACCTTGTTCCATCATGTAATTCCCAGGTAGGCTCTGTAGGTAGGCAGTCTCCAGCATTTATTTTATTCAGATTTTCGGTATTGAGTTTGGCTATTTTTAATTTTTTTAAACTCATTAATGGGTTACTTTGTTTTTTCATAATTGCATTGTGTGGTTAAAAAATTATACTTCTTTCTATAAAGAATTCCGATCTTTTCAGCATTCTTAACTGTTAAAATAATTTTAATCAAACTCTAAACATAAAAAGCTAACCCTAAATTATTTAAAATAGGGTTATGAAACTCTCGAATTTTAAAAAAAGTTACAGGTGTTCTTTGGTTTGTGAAGAAGTGGATCTCGTTTTGAGTATATCCAGTTTTTTTATGTGGTAAGAAGGGTTCATTCCCATTTTGGCCTTAAAATGCTTAGCAAAAGAATAGTCACTTTTATAACCCACCTCATTCGCTATTGACTTAATTGAAAATGAACGGAATTTTTTATCCGCATTTAACCGTTTAACAACATATTCAATTCTAAGAGTATTTACATAGTCATTAAAATTTATGCCTTTGTGTTTATTTATAGTTTTAGATAAATAGGTAACATTTGTTTTTGCTTTCTTGGCCATTGTTCTTAAGCTACAATCTTTACTTAAGAAAAATTCTTGTTGCTCCAATCGTTCTAGCCATAGCAGGATGTCATTGGTCTTTTGATCATCTATAATTACTTCTTTAACCGGAATGTCTTTGGAAACAGATTGCTTCTGTATTTGGTGATTGTTGATTTTTTGAGTTAAATCATCAGATTCAACTTTGTTTTTGAGTTGTCTCTTTTTATGTGAAAGGAAAAAGAAAAGAAAAAAAGCACTTATTAATACAAGCGATATTACAGCATATAAAGTATATTTTCTATCATTTGCTTTTGCATTTTCCAAGACTTCAATTTGTTTTCCGAGCAGCGTGGTTTCCTTTTCATAAATGGTATTAACAATAGCATCTTTATTTTTTTGATTCTTATCACTGAGCTTACTATAGGCTTCAAGCCAGTAAAGAGATCTTTGTGTATTTCCTTGTTCCTTATAACAGGCTGCAAGCAATTTATAGGAATCCAAAAGTCGAGCGCGATTAGACTTGTCTTTTCCATCAGCCAATGCGATAATCTCGTTTAACTTACTTATAGCCTTATTATACTCCTTTTTTGCTGCAAAACTACCAGCGAGATAATAATTGATGTTTATGAGGAGTGTTTTACGTTTTAAATCATTCTTTTTAAACACATTTTCAGCCATATGCAAATATTGTACGGCCTGATCAAAATCTCCTTTAAAATAATAGACTGCACCTTTTTTTGTATATAAATCTACAAAGCCATTTTTATAATCTAAAGATGTACTTATCTCAAGTCCTTTATTTACTAGCTTTAAAACAGTATTAAAGTCCTCTAAATCAAGATATACTTCGCTGGCAATAGTCAGTAGATTCACATGATTCATACTGCCTTTAAGCTGCGTATCATCTATAATTGTCAAAGCTTCTTTACAAACTTCCAACGCTTGGTCCAACTGTTTCATGCGTCGTTTAATAATGGCAATATTGAGATTAACAATTACTTTTTGTTCCAATGCTCCTTTAGGGTGATCAATATCTAAAGCTTTATAGTAGGCTTGTAATGCATCCTCATTATTCCAACGAATTAACTCAGCATTCCCTATTAAAGAATATAATTTGGCTAATAATTCTGAGTTCTTAGCAACTTTGGCATTTTGGATACCTTTTTCAAAATAATAGATACTTTGATCAAAGGCAGCATCTTTATATAATTTACGTCCCAGTTCCAAATAAAGATCAGCTTTTTGACCAACTTCTTTATATCGTTGTACTAAAGCATCTTCATAAACAACTGCTCTTTCTGGAGAAGATAACCATATACTATCTTTTAACTCTTGCGATGTTTTATGGCTCAAATCACCTTTAAACACCTCTTCCTGTGCATAAAACACATTCCCACTATGAATAACACATAGTTCTGTTAGGAATAACAATAGTGCAATACTTGTTTTATATTTCGGAGGATAGTAAAAAGTCATTATGTGATTGTATATTTAAAAATAAGCAATCCTTTTAAATCAGTGCATAATGATGACCTTTGATTTGCTTAAAAAGCGTCAATGAGTTATTGGGAATCAATAGTTTTTATTAGAGATCTCATTATGTCGATTGCAATAATAATTATTTGCCATACACTTTTTCTCCTCCCACATAGGTAGCATTAACTTTTAGATCTGGAATCTCATTTTCGGGTATCGCCATGATATCTTTTTCCATTAGTATAAAGTCCGCAAATTTACCAGGTTCAATACTTCCTTTTTCAGCTTCTTCAAAATTAGAATATGCAGCCCAACGCGTCATTCCTAATAGTGTCTGCTTTCGCGAAAGCGCATTTTCTTTTTGATAACCTCCATCTGGATAGTTTTTCAAATCCTTACGAGCAACTGCCGCATAGAAGGTATGAAATGGATTAACTCGTTCTACTGGAAAATCTGTACCCAAAACAACGATACCGGATTTCTCCAATAAGTCTTTAAAAGCGTACGCCCCTTTAATACGTTCTGCTCCCACACGGTCTTCAGCCCAGTACATATCACTAGTGGCATGAGTAGGTTGTACTGAGGGTAACACTTTATTTGTAAACAAATCAAAATCTTCTTTATCCACGACTTGCGCATGTTCTACCTTCCATCTGGGATCTTCTTTAGTACGTAATACCTCAGTATATGTTCGCAGTACAATGGCATTTGCAGAATCCCCAATGGCATGAGTATTCATTTGATAATCTGCTTGTGCAATACGCTTAGCAAGACCATTTATTTCTGAAACAGGTGTCACCAAAGCACCAAAATGTCCTGGTTTATCACTATACTCCTCCTTTAATGTTGCTCCACGGGATCCTAAAGCTCCATCACCATATACTTTAACAGATCGTACATTAAGATAATCTGTCTTCACCTTACCAACGGTCAGATAATAATCTAAATTTTCTTTCTTATTACTAACCATAGCGTAAATGCGCATTTTTAAATCTCCGGTTGTTTGTAAACTATCTACAAGTTCTATAATTTCTTTATCTAGACCCGCATCATTTACTGTAGTAAGGCCGTAAGAAAAACATACGGATTGTGCATCAAGTAAGGCTTGTATATTTTGGACATTACTCGCCACAGGCATCACTGCATCTACCAATTCTTGTGGTCGGTCTACCAATACTCCGGTGATCTGGCCATTTTCCTTTACGATCTCACCTCCCTCAACTTCAGTTGTCTGTGTAATTCCAGCAAGGTCTAGTGCTTTTTGATTTACCAGATACGCATGCCCATCTACACGTTCCAGTGCCACTGGAATATCTGGAAATAGAGCATCTAATTTTTCTTTTGTTGGAAAGACTTTAATCGACCAATCATTTTGATCCCATCCCCGACCTCTTATAAAGCTTGCAGGCCGTTCTTTTTGAAAAGCAATAACACGTTCTAAAACTTCATCGTAACTTTTAGTTCCCACCAGGTCCACTACTTGCAAGTTTTGACCCAGTCCATAAAAATGACAATGCCCATCGATTAAACCTGGCAATATTGTTTGTCCTTGTGCATCAATAATTTCTGAAGTTTCATACCTATTCTGAATGTGATTTGATGTTCCTACAGCAATGAATTTACCATCTTTTATAGCAACGGCTTCAGCTTTAGAAAAAGCGTCATCGACCTGATATACATTAGCATTCATTACTATAAGATCAACATGTTCCTTAGCAGGAGAACAACTAAGTATTATTGAGGTAAGACAGAGCGTAAAAAAATATTTCATGGCGTTGTTTTAGTTTAAAAAGATACGAAGACCTATTAAAAAAATGGCGATTAGGTTTTAAAACCTAATCGCCATTTTTATCTGCAACAATTGTTTTGA
>CAZPTJ010000170.1:0-5321 GCA_964589085.1 uncultured Flavobacteriaceae bacterium
GTTAGATTGTATTGTTAAAATAGCTATTCTTAATAGCTTTCGCGAAAGCGTATTACAATTTACTAAAACTGCCAGAACTAGGTAGTTCAAATAATTCTAAATCAAAGAAGGGTACCGAAGCAATTACGTGATCAAAAATATCGGCAATGATATACTCATAGTTTTGCCAGTTTTTATCAGCACTGAAGGCATAGATTTCTATAGGTATCCCTTGAGCAGTAGGAGGGAGTTGTCGTGTCATCACCATCATATCCTTGTTAATTGCAGAATGTTGGCTAATATATTCTTCGACATACTTTCTGAAAACTCCAATATTAGTCATATTACGACCATTAATGGCTAGAGATTTATCAATACCCTCTTCTAAATTATGGGTGTTTATTTTGTCTTCCCGTTGTGATAGATATTCTGAAATTAATTGAATTTTCCTTAGAGAAGTAATCGATTTTTTATCTAAAAATTTTATGCTCTCCTGTTTGATAAGAATAGAACGTTTGATTCGTCTGCCGTTGGAATCTACCATACCACGCCAATTCTTGAATGAATCAGAGATTAAGGCATAGGTTGGAATTGTGGTTATGGTTTTATCAAAATTTTGAACTTTAACCGTTGCCAAATTAATCTCAGTAACATCTCCATCAGCACCATACTTATCAAATGTGATCCAATCTCCGATGCGCACCATATCATTTGATGCGACCTGAATACTTGCTACAATACCAAGAATCGTATCCTTAAAGACTAATAGAATTATAGCCGAAGCAGCACCAAGCCCCGTAATGAATTTCCAAAGATCTATATCGGTAACAACGGCAAGCGCAAGGAAAAAACCTATAAACCATGCAAAGATCATAAAGACCTGAATAAAACTATCAATGGGTTTATCCTTATAGCGAGGTTTAGTTTTAAGGTAGTCTTTAATACTATTAAGTAAAGCTCTTGCAATCCAAAGCGTCAATATGATGCCATATAATTGAAGGATTTTAAGTGCAATTCCTGAGTAATATGGAAAATCGTTTAAAATAATAGGAATAAACTCGTAAGAGAGTAGTAATGGAATTATATGCGCAACTCTCCTGGGAAGTCTGTTCGTAATGAGTAAATCATCAAATTTTGTTTTAGAAGACTTAGCAATACCAGAAGAAACCTTACGTATAATGGCTCGGGAAATGACATCAATAATAAAAATGAGGACTAATAGTATGATCATTAGGATAATAACATCAAGAACACTTACTACTTGTTCTGACATCCCTAATGCCAATAGCCGATCATTCAGCCAATTTTTTAAAGATTCCATGATCTATTATACACTTGATAAAGTACTATTCAGGTACAAATATAAACCGATTCATCGTTCCGTATTTAGGAATGTATAAAAACTGTATTTTTGACCTATGGGATTAACCAATAATGACATATTCAAAAAGCTTCGTGTAGCACATAAACTACGTGATGAAGACATTGTAGATATACTAAAACTTGCTGATTTTCAGGTAACGAAAAGCGAAATAAACGCATTGTTTCGAAACGAAAATCACCCTAAATATGTGGAATGCGGTGATCAGATTTTACGCAATTTCCTCAACGGTCTTATTATCCATTTACGTGGTCCAAAGCCTAAGTAGCCATTTTTAAAGCCTATTCCTCTTCTTCATCTTTACCTTCTGTATCAAAAGCATCGACAATATCTTCCAGAAAAGAAGCGTCATAATCTGATGGAGCTGGACGATTATTGACAATAAGTACTGGTGTATGAAAAAGTTCATTTTTCTGACACCACTCACGTTGTTCATTAAGCACAGCATAATCTTCATCAGTATAATTAATTTGTTCCGTAGCAAGAAATGCCGTTTGCGATTGTTCTTTAAACCACTTATAGGAAAGTTCCATAAAGGCTGACTGCCCTTTGGTTCTATAGGCATTAATCAAAGTTGTTGCAATATCATTAGTATCCGAAATACCTTCCTGATAATGGTTAAATACTATCTTATACAAATGTTCATCTGGATGTTTTTTATAAAAATCATATAACATCAGGAATGCATTCTTACAATATCCACAGGATGTAGAAAGTATAAGATGTACCACATTAGTTGCCTCCGGATTACCTAGAATAAGATGATTAACTCCATCTTTCACGGTTATTTCATCCTCATCCATAAATGCTCGACGTATGGTCTTAGGTCCACGTTTGAAACGTAAAAGCTTAGCTTCCGAAGCGCTTGATTTTTGATTTTGAATGCGCAGTTTGCGATATCCATAAATCTGAAGAAGAACAAGAAAAAATAATACTCCAAAAATGCCTATCCCTTTAAGTATAGGAAGTACGCCTCCATCAAAAACCTGATCAATATGAGGTAAGCCGTAAACAGCTATAATGATAATTTGTACTAAAATAATTCCACTGGAAAGTAAACATAAGCGACACCAGGATTTTAATACAAAGGCCTGGATACCTATTGTTGTAATTATACCGATAAATGCCAAAGCATAAATAGCTATTAGAACACCAGTGAAACCTTGATTAAATAAAGTAAAAACAATAGCGGACAGAAGAAATGAAAATAAGAAATCATTTAACGAGAACCCTTTGAAGTAGTAATCTTGGGATTTTAGTACTTTGTTACATCCACTTTGTTGTTCTGTGCCACAAACCTTCTGCCCCAGATAGGAACTCCTATCATTAGTGACATTAAATATTTCCCTTGAAATATATAAACCTGTAAAACCAACAATACAAAACAAGATGGCCAAAAGGTTGGGCCATAATAATAAGGTGGTTAATGCGATTAATAACAGAATTATCCAAGGGATTTCTGATTTTTTAGATTTTTGGGCACTTTCTTCCTGTTCAGCTAGAAGTATAATACCATCCCATATTTCAAAAAAAACTTCTTTCTTAAGAACTTCATTTTTACCGACAAAATGAATCTGTTCACCATCTCGACGGACATGAGCAAAATAGGGTGCTTGTTTTTCTGGTTTAATAAATGCTATAAAATTATCCGGTAGTTGGTCCAATTGTTCATGCCCAATTTGCGCTGCCAGATTTTGAATATTAAGAAACGTTAAGGTTTCAGATATCGCGTATAATGATGGTGTGTACGGATGGCTAAAAAGTTGTAATTCCAATTCGTCTCTAGAGACTACAATTTTCTCTGCTTTGAAATAAGAAATAAGTGCGTTTAGAAGTGTTTTGTCCATAAAATGAGTGTATGACGATGCGGTATGGTTGCCGCACCTCCTTTTAATATTTGTTTCTTTTTTAAAGCTATTAGAATAGCCGCAAAAAGATACAGCAATATTTGTTAAGTTGTGCAAAACAACCGTTTGCAAAAGCGTTAAAGTTTTCTTTTCATATATTCTTTAGAATTTAATAACATCTGGCAAGTGGTAAGAACAAACGATCTTCTGAATACCGTTGTTGAATTTTCTATATTTGATCGCTTCTGTAAAATAGTATTTTTCCAACCAAGTGCTAATAATGGCTGGAATGGCAACTAGGGCGTAAACTCCCTTTCAACCCTCATTCCGAAGTTCTAATGTATAATTCGGGTTCAATGATTATTGGTATTGTATTGGATTACAAGGTGGAGAAACATTTACAAGGCATTTTAGCCTAAAACGATGATCATCAATAATAAAACTACATTATTCTCCCGGATGATAAGTTTTTGTTGCACGTTTCTCAACATCTTCTTTATAAAATGCAACCTCTTTAAAATTTGCATCTGCATACGGTTGAATTTGATCGTCAAAATGTTCCGAATCGGGATCTCCACTCTGACCACCAGCAAGACTAGTTTTAGCTTTTAATCTATCGCCAAATTCAACAACAGCCACAAAGCTATTTCCTCTGGTTCCATAAATTTTCTTTGTGTTATTAGAATATCGTGCTCCATAAGCAGCTAGTGCACCCCAACGTCCTGATGCAAAACCTACAGCAGTACTAGGTTGGTTGTCATCAAAAGGTTGCCGTATATCTCCATTGATACGTTGGAAACGATTGACTTCACCCCAAGCGACGATATCTCCAAAATCATCTTTGATTCTAGTTACCGCTTCTGCGAAAATGGATAATCGTTCATTTAATGACGATTCATTACCAAAGTATGTAAGAAGTTTCATATCACTCATGCGTTGTTCTGGTCTGTCTCCCTTTTGAGAGTATAAAGAGCCATAATAATGTGCTAAGGTCATTGCTTTAGAGTCAATTCCCGTTTTAAAATCCCAAGCTTTGAGTATATCCATAGCTTCTTTGAGTCCTGCTTGCTTTTCGGACTGATCATATGCTTCGATAAGTCCGGGAATAAGTGCTGCAAAAGCTGGTAAATACGGATCATATCCTAACGCAATCAAACTGTCAAGTGTATAGTCTTTGCCTTGTTTTAATAATTCAATGGCGTGAACTCCTCTAAAATTCTCTCGATCTATAGACATATAGCGAGGATAATCTTCTTTCTTCGGACTGAATTCCAACGCTGCAGTAAAAGGGGTAGAGTTACAATTTTGCAACCAACCATTTTCAGGGTTTAATAAGGTGATTGCTTCATCAACAGGGTGTAATCCTTGCCAGTCTGTTTTCGGATTGCTACCATCTACTGGTTGTGTATAATCATAGGCTTCATCACGTACAGGAATATAATTTCCATGAAAATAGGCGATATTTCCTTGGGCATCTGCATATACCGTGTTATTAGAAGAATTGGTACGAATATCCATCATTTTGCGAAAGCCTTCATAGCCCTCTTGCTTGGAACGGATATAAGATTGGCGTAAGGCATCAACGGGTTCCCACATTAAAGCAGAAGCAACCCATTTTCCATCTATTTGATGAGTTATCGGACCATGATGTGTACGATAACCGGTAATTGTTTTCTCCTTAAGTATCCCATTGTCCAGGTATTTTAAAGGAATGTCATATTGAACTACAGGACGCCATTCATCTCCGTACTTATACACGAGTTGCCCATCTCTGTTTTCTACAGTTTCCACAAATTCATCAATCACATCAGTATACGTGGAAGTGTGCATCCAGCCAGTTTTTTCATTAAAGCCTTGGTACACAAAAAACTGCCCCCAGGTTACAGCGCCATAAGCATTTAAACCTTCCTCACTAACGACATGTACTTCACCTCTAAAGTAAAAAGAGGTATGTGGGTTAATTAATAACATGGCGTTTCCAGATTGTGTTAAACTACCAGAAACTGCTATTCCATTAGATCCCTGTGGTTCCAATTCGGCATTTTCACGTTCCCAGGCAAGTTGTGTTTCTGCTGGAATTTCGGCACCATTTTCATATAAGGCTTTAATTTTAG
>CAZPTJ010000170.1:5421-7150 GCA_964589085.1 uncultured Flavobacteriaceae bacterium
TCAGTTTCACCATAAATATGAGGGACACCAAAATCGTCTCTAATAATAGTAATATTTGCAGCTTGTTCCTCCCAACGTTGCACTTCTTCTGGTTTCTTTTCTCCAGTTTTACAGGAAATAATAAAAGTTAACAGTAGAAGACTAATGGTAAATGAAAATCGCATAGGATACGTATTTATTGATGAGTGTATGTTTAAGCTTTCGCGAAAGCGTATGCTTAGAAATCTAGTTTAAAATTGTTTTTACACCTCCTTTAAGATTATATAAAGCTGTAATTTCGGCAGGTGACAGGTGCTTATTATATATTGATAGTTCGTCAAAAAGACCAATATAGCTTAATCCCAAATAAATATTAGAGTTTGCTAATTCCCAGGTAAATGGATCACTGATATCTTTACGGAGCCCTTTCAATTCACCATTGATATAAAAGGCAGCTTTTCCCTGCTCGGTGTTTAGGCCTTCATAATTGATAACAATATGTGTCCAACGACCTCTTGCAAAAGGTGGATTAGAAACCGGGCGTAACTGATCAATAAATAACGGATCATCATTATCAGATAATGTGGTATCTTTTTTCCACACTTTTTTATCACCGATAACTCCCAATCTAAAATCTCTAGGGTTTTCTTTAGTAAAATCTACCCAAATCGCAGCATCATTATAACTCACATCGGTTATCTGAATAGGATCACAATATCCAGGTTGGAGATCGATTGCTGGGTCAAGACTTAACCAAAATGATACAGCACCACTCCAGTTTTTAGTACTATACGCAATATTATCAGTACTATGATAGTAAATATATCCCTTACTTTTTGTGGTGTACTGTAATGCATTTCCAGAGAGTCCTTGGTCATTTACTATACGTACACCTTCTTTGTGAATTCCTACTTGTGCAGAATCTCGGGCCGTACGTGAGGGAACCGAATATAGTTTTGAGTCACCTTTAGCAAAATCGGCAGTTGTGCCATTGTCAAAAGAGCTATAAAGCGTTAAGGCATTGATAAGCGAGGAATGTTCTTGATTAATGGCTTCCTCTATATCAGTAGCTTCGATAATTGTTTCTTTTTTTTTGCTTTCGTTTTTGCAGGAAGTTAATAAGATAGTCAAGCTATACAAGCATATACCTGCAATCATAGACGGTTTAAATATTCTTAAAGTCATAGCATTTTGTTGTTTAGTAATGGTAGGATAAAGATACGTAAATACCATTTTTGATTAGACATAAAAAAGTTTTTGTGATTCAGACACTTATAAACCTGAGTACGAGAAAGTAGTCTACTATTTTACCTCTGCAGAACAAAAAGCTACTTTTGATAGAAACCCGACTAAGTATAAGCCACAATATGACGGGTTTTGTGCTTTTGGAACGTATGCCGGAACTAAATTCAGACCGGATCCTAATAAATTATTGTAAAGGATGTAAATACTTTCTCTATTTATATAATCTTGAGTTAGACGCACAGCAATTATGGTTAGCAGAAAGAAAACATAATAAACTTGTGACTGTTGCCAACAAGAACTGAGAAAAACTAAGTAAAACATATAATTAGTAAATAGTACATGAATAATTATTCATTATTATTCAGTAGTGTCCGATAAAAGAAAATAGACCGCTTTGCTGCTAGAAAATAGACTATAGACTATTTTTATGATGTTGATTATATGATTTTTACAAAATCAACATAAGGCTTATACTTTGATATTTCTCGATTTCTAAATAGCAAGG
>CAZPTJ010000171.1:0-7086 GCA_964589085.1 uncultured Flavobacteriaceae bacterium
GCTTGTAGTACCTCTTTTGATATATTTAATGCTAGCATAGCAATAAAGATCAAATACATCAAATTGATCATTTTTTGCCTTGCAGATAATTTTCCTGATGCCATTTTCTAATTTTTAGTTATTAGTTATTTTATAAAAATGTCCTAACCTTTCAATTAGTTTTTAGTCATCGCAGAAAGCATTCCGCCATAAACACCATTAAGTGATGATAAGTTTGTAGCTAGACTCTCCATTTGTTCTTTAAGTTTTCCCGCATTAGCAGCAACTTGCTCATTAATTTCGGCTTGACGGCTTGAAGATTCAACTTGAACTTTATATAAGTTATTTAAAGATTCCATTTGGGCGGCAGCAAGCGCCATTTCTTCGCTATACTTCTTTGTCGAATTCATTGCTTCAGCAGTAGGTGCCATTCCTTTTGCAGCGCCTTCAAATCCACGAATACTTTCGCCTAAGCTAGACATCAATTCTGAATCAATCTTAGCATCTTTAAGCATTTCATCTAATTTCTTAGACAAGATACCTTCTGCATCTTTAGGTTGGTCTTTTTTTCCTTTGCCTATTCCTCTTCCTCCTGCTAATTCAGGATAGACTAATGACCAATCTAAGTCATCATCTACAGGTTCAAAAGCTGATATTGCAAAGATTACCGCTTCTGTAATTAGCCCAATTGCTAACATTACATTTCCTGTTAACGGTCCAATTTCAAAATGCGTAATCTTAAAAAGTGCTCCAATAATTACAATTGATGCTCCTAGGCCATAGGCCATATTCATAAATCTCTTGCTAGCTTTAGACTGTGCCATAATAATGTAGTTTTTTAGTTAAGTAAAGTGTTTATTGTAATAAAATATTTGGGGTTGTTAAATACTATTTTGGTGCTTTTCTTAGGTTAACTTTTCGGTCGACACCAAGAAAATCCTGAACGGTTCTAAATCCAATATAACTTCGCGCAGAATCTTGATATTCGTAATCACGTGAGCTCACTTGAATAAAATAAGCTACATCTTTCCAAGAACCTCCACGTATTACTTTACGGTGATTTTCTTTATCATTTACATTAGGATTCATTGTTGAAATATACTCATAAGAGTTAGGGTCGTAAGAAGATGCTACCCACTCTGATACATTACCTGCCATATTGTACAGATTATAGTCATTAGGTTCATACGCATCTGCCTCAGCAGTATATAAAATTTGATCTGCCGTATAATCTCCGCGTAAGGGTTTGAAATTGGCCAAGAAGCAACCTCTGTCATTTTTAGCATAAGGGCCTCCCCATGGGAAATCACCACCTTCTAAACCACCACGAGCTGCGTACTCCCATTCTGCTTCTCCTGGAAGCCTGAATCGATTTACGAATTCTCTATTTCGTTCCTTTTGATATTCATTCTTATATAACGTACGCCATTCACAAAAAGCTTTAGCCTGCATCCAGCTTACACCTACAACAGGATAATCTCCATAAGCCTCATGCCAGAAATAGTCATTGTGCATAGGCTCATTATAGGAATATGCAAAATCCTTAATCCATACCGTAGTATCAGGATATATCTTTACATTTTCAGTTTTGATAAACTCTTTACGTTTTCCATTCTTTTTTGCAGCTGCCGCACCTATATCTAAATAGGTATATCTAAATTCTAATTTATCTACGTCTATAGTACGTTGACCATTATATGCTTCTTCCGCTGGAATGTACATAGTGTCCATTACTTCAGAATAGTATTCATCAGGAAAATCATCAGTATCCCAAAGAATATCAATATCCTTATTTAGCTTTCTTCCTTCATAGCCTGTTTCACCCAGTCCAAAATAGTTATCATAATTATATTGCTCCCATGCATTCCTATCGGCATCATCACCATCTAAAAATGCATAATCACCAATACCACCTGAACCTGGCGTTTCTCCCAGTTCATCAGCAAGAATTGCCAATTTCATACGTACTGTTGAATCTCTAACCCATTCAACAAACTGCCGATATTCTGAATTTGTGATTTCAGTTTCGTCCATATAAAAGGAACGTACTGTAACTGTCTTTGTAGGGGCATCTTGAACAGCTGCAATATCATCACCACTTTTACCCATAATGAAGGAACCTCCTGATACTAGGGTCATTCCAAAGGGTTTTTCAGGATGCCATCGCTTGCCTTTAGCTCCAACGAGTTCTCCTCGGTCGCCTTTTCCACAGCTATATAAGAGAGCTATGATCGCAATGAATGCAATGTATTTTTTCATAGATTATTAGGTTAAGTATTCTAGATTTAAGGCAGTAAACCTATTTATTTATTTCCAAATAAACAATTTATTTTTACAAAAACCTTAAATTCCACTTTAGTTATTAACAGTTATACTTCGTTCTTTTTTCTCGCTCTATACCATCTCTCCGGTATAGTTTGGTTACACGCCTCTACATATTCTTGATAGGTGCAAGGTAATAACGTACGCCTTTTTAATTTATTATTCAATCCTAAAATAAATGGGATTTCTATCCACCATCTTTCTGTTTTGCTACTCTTATAAAAGACCAGAATTTCATCGTTAACAGGAACTTGATATGTTAAAAAATTACCTTTTTCAATATCCAAATCTTCTTTTGCCCTATAATTAATTCCTTCAATAAAATACCAGATTAATTGAGCAACCAACATTGCTGCTGTTTCTTCGTCGGTATAATTTTTATATTCAAAAATTCCAAAAACTGATACACGATCACTAATCCCAGCATAACGTGCTATTGCACACATCTCACGTCCACCAAATCCATTAGGCATTTTACGATGCAGGAAATTGAGTTCATTACTTTTTATAGCATTAAGGTCTATGGTCACTACATCACTATCCCGCATAATGGGTTCTACCAAACTCAAATCAGCTTTTACATTACCTAAACGATTAGCATCAAAATGTAGTTTATCCATCAGGTCTATCTCATCTTGAGGATTGAGATACGTCTGATATCCAACATTACTATAATTAAATAAATTATACGGTTCGTCAACTATAATTTTACCTATATAAGACTGATGATCTATCGCTTTATTAGAGTCTCCTATATCAAAACAAGGGTCAATATTGACCAGATTCACCATCTGCTCCAATTGGTCATAGGCTCTGTATATCGCATAGGTCAAATCTTGACTACCTCCTAAGAATATTGGAATTATCGATAGTTTAAGTAGAGCTTCTGTGAGTTGCGTAACGGCAAAATAAGTGTCTTCTACACGCTCTCCTTTATTAATATTTCCTAAATCAGCAATAGTCAGATTCCAATTTCCGGGAAAAAGCCCATACAAAGCCTGTCGAATTTCTGCAAAATTAATTTCTTCAATCAGATGATCTCTATCTCTCCGATTCTCGCATATGCCTATAAGGGCAACTTCAACTCCTTTTAAAGTTGGGAAACCAGATTGCCCGCTATGGATACGTATACGATGACCTAAAGCTTGATGATGATGCAATTGCAAGTGCGCAATAGCGGCATCAGAAACCGGTAGTAAAACATCAAACATCAATTATTTCTTTTTGGCAGGAGTTTTCTTTTTAGTTGTTTTCTTTTTTGGACCTTGTTTCTCAATAATATCTTTTACTTCTTCTAAATTCAATTTTGAAGCATCAACCGTTTTAGGTAATTCAATTTTAGTTTTCCCTTTAATAATTACTGAACGACCCCAACGTGCTTTCTCTACGCGTATTCCTTCTTCTTCAAAATTATGTATAATCTTATCGATATCCTTTTGTTTCTTTTCCTCAATCAATTGTTCAATATCACTTCCTGTAAGATTATCAAAATCGTATTTCTTATTGACATTGATAAAAGTTCCATTCCATTTTATAAATGGCCCAAAACGTCCTACTCCTTTTTGAACTGGAAATCCTTGATATTCATAAATAGGGGCATCAGCTTTTTGTTTTTCTTTAATCAAGATAATAGCTTCATCTAAATCCAGATTTAAAGGATCTTTTCCCTTAGGAAGGGAAACAAATTTTTTACCATAACGAACATAAGGTCCGTAACGCCCATTGTTAACCTGTACTTCTTCTCCTTCAAAATCTCCTAAATCTTTAGGAAGCTTAAACAGATCCATAGCTTCTTCAAACGTGATTGAACCTAATTGTTGTTCTGGCCCTAGGCTAGCAAATCTTGGCTTTTCTTCATCATCTACAGTTCCTATTTGAACCATAGGTCCAAATTTTCCTAGGCGCACACTTACAGGCTTTCCAGAATCAGGATCCGTTCCCAATACACGTTCTCCCACTTCACGATCGGCATTTTCTTCAACATCCTTAACTTGCGGATGAAAGTCTTTATAAAAAGAACGCATCATTTCTGTCCATTCCTTTTTACCTTCTGCAATCTCATCAAAATTCTGTTCTACTTTGGCGGTAAAATTATAATCCAAAATATTTTCAAAATGATTGACCAGAAAATCGTTAACAACCATTCCCACATCCGTCGGAACAAGTTTTCCTTTATCAGAACCTACAGTTTCGGTCATTTTTTTCTCAGAAATGGTTCCTCCTTTAAGGTTTAGAACATCATAATCTCTCGACTTTCCTTCGACAGTTCCTTTCTCGATATATTTTCTGTTTTGAATGGTGGTTATTGTCGGAGCATATGTTGAAGGTCTTCCTATTCCTAATTCTTCCAGTTTTTTAACTAAAGAAGCTTCCGTATAACGATAAGGTGGTCTACTAAAACGTTGTGTCGCAGTAATCCAGACATTATTTAACGCTTCACCTTCTCTCAAATTTGGCAATAATCCTGTCTCTTCAGTATCCTCATCATCGTGTCCTTCAAGGTATACCTTCAGGAATCCTTCAAATTTCAACACTTCACCATTAGCTGTAAAATTATTAGAGCCTACCGAAGAATTTATTTCAACCTGAGTCCGTTCTAATCTCGCTTCACTCATTTGAGAGGCAATTGCTCGCTTCCAAATAAGCTCATATAATCTTGCCTGATCCCTATCAATATTTACACTATGTCTTGAAAAATCAGTAGGCCTTATTGCCTCATGAGCCTCTTGAGCACCTTTAGCTTTGCTTTTATAATCTCTTCCTTTATAAAAAGCCTCTCCGTATGCTGTTAGAATTTCGTTCTGAGCAGCATTCTTAGCATCTAACGAGAGATTGACGCTATCTGTACGCATATATGTTATAAGTCCTGCTTCATATAATCGTTGCGCCATTGTCATCGTTTTACTTACCGAATAATATAGCTTCCGACTCGCCTCCTGTTGTAAAGTAGATGTCGTAAACGGAGGTGCAGGTGCTTTCTTGGCAGGTTTTGTAACCAAAGAAGCTACCTTAAAAGTAGCATTATTCTGATCTTTCAAAAATTGATGTGCAACTTCTTTGGTCTTAATATTTTTAGGAAGCTTGGCTTTAAACGCTTTTCCTACTTCATTAGTAAAACTAGCATCTACACGATAAGAAGCTTCAGTAACAAATTTTTGAATCTCTCGTTCTCGTTCGACTATAAGACGTACCGAAACAGATTGAACCCGTCCTGCAGACAGCCCTCCTTTTACTTTTCTCCAAAGAACAGGTGAAAGTTCATATCCCACTAATCGATCTAGCACACGACGTGCTTGTTGAGCATTTACCAGATGATAATTAATTTTGCGTGGATTTTCAATAGCTCTTTTAATAGCCGTTTTCGTAATCTCATGGAAAACAATACGTTTGGTTCTTTCAGGGTCTAATTTTAATTCCTGAGCAAGATGCCAGGCAATAGCTTCACCTTCCCGATCTTCATCACTTGCCAACCATACCATTTCTGCAGATTTAGCTAGATCTTTAAGCTTTTTAACGACCTTTTTCTTATCAGAAGAAACAATGTATTTGGGTTCAAAAGAACCTTCGACATTAACGCCGAGTTCTTTTGCAGGCAGATCGGCTATATGGCCAAAACTACTTTCTACTTTATAATCCTTTCCTAAAAACTTCTCTATCGTTTTTGCCTTTGCAGGGGACTCTACAATGACTAGATTCTTTGCCATATTCCTCAATTTTGGGATTACAAAAGTATATCAAAATTTTAATTTTAATTTTCTATCGGACAATTACCTCACTTTAAACCTTATACTTATGGAATATTAATTTACTGAAAAACAAATAGTTAAATTGGATAAAATAATTTTATTATAAATGATATTCACCTATAGTAGCAATTGCATTCTCATCTTCATCAAAACCAACAACATCCTTATAAATAAGATATGTAGGCATGTATACAAAAGACATTGTTATATAAATCCCTATTCCACAAGCAATAAACCCGACAATCATTGCAAGGAATCCTGATATAATAAGAAGACCAAAAGCAATTCCCCATTTTTTATTTCCAAGTCTAAAAGCAGTTTTATACAAATCTTTTATTGTCAATTCTGTATTAAAAGCATAGATAATCATAGCAAATTGCAATGGGATAATTACATATAATATCGGAATCACACATAGTAAAACAGCTATCATAGCTATTCCAAACTGTGCTAATCCAAAATAGATAGTTTTTTTAAGAAGAGGTCTTTTAAAGAACATTCCAAAATTCACACCTTCCTGTCTTTCTCCTCTTTCTTTTAAACGCACAATCCTGTAAAAAGCCATTTGAAGCCCCGTATGAAATATAGCTAGACCAAGAATAACTGCCATATACAATAGGAAAATCAATATCATAAAAACAACCATTACGAAACCCGAACTACTTGATTCATTTTCTTCTAAACTCACAATAATAAATGATGAACCAATCATCGGAATGTACATAATAAAAAACAATCCATAGCTGATTAAAATGCCTAGTAATTGTAGTAAAAGTCCCTTCACCCAGACTTTTTGATATAAGTCAAAAGATCGACTAAAGATATCTCCAAAATCAAGTGGTTTATTTTTTTCTATGAATTGCAAAAGAGAAGTTAGTGTCATTCTACAACAGATTTTGGCTAAAATACATTTTTAATTAGCAACAAGATCTAAACAATAAATGACAATAAAAAGGGCACGGTTAGTTCTTCCTAACTTTTAGATTATCCTCAAAAAGATACCCCTAATTAATAACAAACTCACTTAAGATACTTAATC
>CAZPTJ010000172.1:0-7014 GCA_964589085.1 uncultured Flavobacteriaceae bacterium
TAATTAAGGTTGTTGAGTGATCTCACTAAAGCGATATGCGATATGCTCTAGTATGAAGTAACGAAAATTACAGCTCCGAAAAAACTTCCCAGTCTTTCCACACGACTTCCAGTCCTTGAGATTTAAGCATTTGTGCAATCTCTTCAGTAGAGCGTTCGTCGGAGATTTCAAATTGTTCCAGAGATTGCGGTTCTACGGCATAACCACCGGGATTAGTTTTGGATTCCGCACTGATGGAGGTGATTCCTAGTTGTACAATATGATTTCTAAAGCTTTGACTCTCTCGGGTAGACATCGAGAGCTCTACATCTTCATCCAGTATTCTAAAAGCACAGATCAATTGAACAAGATCTGCATCAGTCATTTCGACCTTAGGTTCCAATCCTCCGGAAAAGGGTCGTAATCGAGGAAAGGAAATAGAATACTTCGTTTTCCAATACGTCTTCTGCAGGTATCGAAGATGGAGTGCCGTAAAGAAACTATCGGCACGCCAATCTTCTAGCCCGAACAATGCACCCAGACCTATTTTATGAACTCCGGCCTTTCCTAATCGATCCGGAGTTTCCAGTCGATAATCAAAATTGGATTTCTTGCCCTTAGGATGATGTTTTTTATACTCCCCACGATGGTAGGTTTCCTGATAGACCAGTACTGCATAAAGTCCTTTTTCTTTTAAGCGCTTATAGTCTGGTTCATCTAGTGGTTGTACTTCTATGGTAATATTGGCAAAATGCGATCGAATCAACTTGATGGCATTATCAATATAATCCACCCCAACAGTACTATTGGCCTCTCCGGTTACTAGTAGAATATGATCATACCCTTTGGCCTTGAGAAATTCAATTTCCGTAAGAATTTCTTGATCTGTAAGGGTTCGTCGAGGTATTTTATTGGTAAAACTGAACCCACAATAGGTGCAGATATTCTGGCATTCATTACTCAAATACATCGGTGCATACATCTGTATGGTATTCCCAAAACGTTTTTTTGTAAGCTGCCTGCTACGTTGCGCCATATGTTCCAGATAGGGTCTGGCCGCTGGAGAAATTAATGCCTTAAAATCTTCCAGATCACATTGTTCTTTTTCCAGCGCATAAAGCACGTCACTTTCTGTCTTAGAAAGAATACCTGTTAAGGTTTCGTCCCAATCGTATTGATTAAATATGGAAGTAAATGACTGCAAAATATACCTTGTTATTATACGGTGACTAACTATTTAAAAAACTGGTTAACGGACTGCTGGCTTCCGCTTGACGCGAAACTGGAGCAAGCTTTGCAGTATAGGCCATTCGTCCAGCTTCTACTCCCATTTTAAAAGCCTGAGCCATCCTTACTGGTTCTTGTGAAACTGCAATTGCGGTATTGACTAAAACAGCATCAGCACCCAACTCCATAGCATAAGCCGCATGAGAAGGACTTCCGATTCCCGCATCTACAATCACCGGCACATTGCTCTGATCCATAATGATTTCTAAAAACTCCTTAGTCTTCAAACCTTTATTACTTCCGATAGGCGAACCTAAAGGCATTACACATTGTACTCCTACTTCTTCCAGTCGCTTACACAACACCGGATCTGCATGAATATAAGGCATCACTACAAATCCTAACTTCACAAGTTCTTCTGCGGCTTTAAGGGTTTCTATAGGATCTGGCAACAGGTATTTAGGGTCGGGATGAATTTCTAATTTTACCCAATGGGTCTCCAATGCTTCGCGAGATAACTGTGCTGCAAAAACAGCTTCTTTGGCATCACGTACTCCTGAGGTATTGGGTAATAAATGAATACGAGGATGATCCAAATGTGTTAGAATATCGTCATCTTCATTATGCACATCAACGCGTTTAAGTGCCACAGTGATCAACTCACTTTCTGAAGCCAGTAATGCTTCTTTCATTAACGCAGATGAACTAAATTTTCCTGTTCCTGTAAACAATCTGGAGTTAAATGTTTTATCTGCTATTTGTAAAGTATCTTTCATAGTTATTTTTCGCTTTCGCCAAATGTATTGCGACAACGTTCAATTTTTGTTTGAAGTTGATCTGTGTCTTTCATAGATAACATTCCTGAAACAGCAATACCATAAACTCCTGTCCTTTTCAAATTATCAATATCTTCTACTGTAATACCTCCGATAGCATATATAGGTATTGAATGGCCCATTTTATTTAAGGTAGAAATGATCTGTTTATATCCCGTTATACCTAAAATAGGGCTTAAATCCTTCTTTGTAGTGGTATGTTTAAATGGCCCTAATCCAATATAATCGACACCTTGTTTAATAAGTTCAAGGCAGTTTGTCAAGGTATTTGCCGTACCGCCAATAACGATATGATCATACAACATACGTTTAGCCTCTTTGGGTGACATATCTTTTTGCCCCAGATGTATGCCATATGGGCAAATACTGCGACTCACCTCGATTGAATCATTAATAACTAGCTGTGCCTGATAACGATCACATATCGCTTTAGCAGCTTCTGCAGCACGGATATGAGTTTCTAAAGACACCCCTTTCAAACGCAATTGAATAAGTCGTACTCCTGCACTACACACTGCAGCAATATATTGGAGATGGTCCTGAACGGTTTCTCCCTGAGATATATAATAAATTTTATCCATAGGTTTAGCTGTTGGTTTCCAGTGTTTATATTAATATACCAATTTCATAATTAACATGTTACAGCTTCTATATTATACTTATAATGAATCCAGATTCGTTTTTTTATTCAACAATAATTTTGATCTCATTTTCTATGCATGATACCCTAATAGGCTTTTATTAGATCGTAATACTTTTTCTGTATATCGTTTTGCACGATAACAGGCTTTAAGTAATGGAAACCCTAAAGCAAGGTATCCCGCAATAGCCGATGACAATACACAACCACTCCCGTGTTTTTCAAAAAAGTCACCTTTTTTTGCATTGAGGTGGAACACTTTCTCTTTTACGGTATACAAAATATCTCTTCCCAACACCTCTTCTGCATGACCGCCCTTAAGTAAAACATTAGAAAACGCACTCATTTTTTGCGCAGCTTCTTCCATCTTCATATCGGGATACAATAGTTGCATTTCTTCATAATTGGGGGTAATCAGACTTATTTCACTCAAAACGGCGTGCAATTGTTCTACATCGGGTTGATGAAAAGTAAAAGCAGAACTGGATCTTAAAACAGGATCTAATATAATTTGTACCTCAGAATTTTTACTTTTCAATTGTGCTACTATCTGTTGTAGTACGTTCCAATGTTCTACCACTCCTATCTTAACAACATGGATTTCAAAGCGTTCAAAAAGGAGTTCGATTTGTTCCTTGATTTGATGTATAGGTGTCCAGTAACACTTTTTTAATGTCGTATCATTTTGGATCGTATTGACCGTACTTATGGCAAGTCCCTGACATTTCAATTGTTCCAATGTCTTCACATCTGCCAGAAGTCCAGCACCTCCTGACGGATCAAATCCAGCAATGGTTAATACGTAGGGTCTGCCTTTCATTTTAAATTTTCGCGAAGGCGGAAATCTTCATCCGCTATTCTTGATTTATTTTAACATTTATATTACACACTTTCTAGTGCTTGTTTTATTTCGCGAAAGCTTTCAACGGGATTATCACTATTCCATACACCACCTAAAACACCTACGCCCTTAAATCCTAAATTAAAAAGTGCTGGGATGGTCTTCGCATTTACACCTCCCATTCCTACAATCTTTCTTGGAATATGATTGACGTCAAATCCTTTGCCTTCATATCCTTTCTTGGAAATAGAGGAGAATACAGGGCTCAACAATTGATAATCAAAAACCGCCTCTTCTTGTGCCAATTCAACGGGATCGTGATAAGAACTACTTACGCTAAAACCACTATCCTTATATCCCTGAACGTAATCTTTTAAAGAGGTGCCCTGATCCCATCGAAATTGTTCCTGCAGATGCACGCCCTTCAAACCATATTCCACAGTCAGTTTGTGAAAATAATGAGGAACTATATGTTTATAATATTGAGCATCTATCTGATCCAAATAAGCTTTATGATCCTCCAGAGAACCATGGGGTTTTCTGAAATGATAATAGGTTAGTCCTGCATCAAAAAGTTGTTGCAATATCACGTGTTCATTAGGAACGTCTTGTTCCGGTGCGATGAGTACGATCATGTAGAGTTATTCGTTTTTTGCTATCTCTTTTATATATTTTAAGTTCGATTACAAATAAACTTCGCTTCCTTTTTCCTTGAACTCTTTAGCCTTCTCCTCCATCCCTTTGGCAAAAACCTCATCGCCTTTAACTTCATTTTCGGCTGCAAAATCACGTACTTCCTGTGAGATCTTCATAGAACAAAACTTGGGACCACACATAGAACAAAAATGTGCGATTTTTGCTCCTTCTGCAGGCAAGGTTTCATCATGGTATTCACGAGCTAATTCCGGATCTAAAGCGAGATTAAATTGATCTTCCCATCTAAACTCAAAACGTGCCTTACTCAAAGCATCATCACGGTGTTGTGCTCCTGGATGTCCTTTTGCTAAATCTGCTGCGTGAGCGGCCAATTTATAAGTGACAACTCCGGTACGCACATCATCTCTATTAGGGAGACCCAAATGTTCTTTAGGAGTTACATAACACAACATCGCACAACCAAACCAACCGATCATTGCTGCACCAATCCCAGATGTAATATGATCATAACCTGGAGCAATATCAGTAGTTAATGGTCCCAATGTGTAAAAAGGAGCTTCGCCGCAGGCTTCCAGCTGCTTATCCATATTGGCTTTAATCATATGCATAGGCACATGACCAGGCCCTTCAATAAAAGTCTGTACGTCGTGCTTCCAGGCAATCTTTGTCAATTCGCCTAAGGTTTCTAATTCGGCAAACTGTGCTTCATCATTGGCATCGGCAATACAACCCGGACGTAAACCGTCTCCTAAAGAGAATGCCACATCATAAGCTTTCATAATCTCACAAATCTCTTCAAAATGAGTATAGAGGAAACTTTCTTTATGATGTGCGAGACACCATTTTGCCATTATTGATCCTCCACGAGAAACGATTCCGGTAATCCGTTTTGCAGTCATTGGGACATAGCGTAATCGTACCCCTGCATGTATGGTGAAGTAATCGACTCCCTGCTCTGCCTGTTCAATTAAGGTATCTCTATAAATCTCCCAGGTTAAATCTTCAGCTTTTCCGTTTACTTTTTCTAAAGCCTGATAAATAGGCACTGTTCCAATAGGTACAGGTGAGTTACGAATAATCCACTCGCGGGTTTCATGAATATTCTTCCCTGTAGACAAGTCCATAATATTATCAGCTCCCCAACGGCACGCCCAGACAGCCTTCTCTACTTCTTCTTCGATACTGGATGTCGTGGCAGAGTTCCCAATATTTGCATTAATCTTTACTAAAAAGTTACGCCCTAAGATCATAGGTTCACTTTCTGGGTGATTAATATTTGAAGGGATAACCGCACGACCACGAGCAATCTCTTCACGCACAAACTCTGGCGTTATTTTTTTTGGGATACTCGCACCAAAATCCTGACCAGGGTGTTGTTCTGATAAACGAGTCATCTCATCAATCTTTTGATTTTCCCGTATAGCCACATATTCCATCTCCGGTGTAATTATGCCCTGACGTGCATAATACATTTGAGAAACATTTTTTCCTTCTTTTGCCCGTTTTGGCATATGCTTATGATTAAATCTCAGGTGATCCAGAGAAGCATCATTTAAACGTTCATTGCAATATGAAGAAGAAAAAGAATCCAGCATATCAACATCTCCTCGATCTAATATCCATTGTTCACGGTTTCGTTTTAAACCACTATGTATATCTATTTCCTTATTAGGATCTGTATAAGGTCCAGAAGTATCATACACGGTAACGGGTTCATTAGGTATTTTTTTCCCCGTAAGGGAGTCAGTAGTATCGCTCAACGCAATCTCTCGCATCCCTACTTCAATCTGTGGATGAAGGGTCCCTTTAACATAAACCTTTTTTGAATTAGGAAATGGATGTCTGGTAATACCATTTCTACTTGGCGCAGTATCTTTTTTCTTCATATATCTGATTTACAAGGAGTGGCAAACTCCTTAAATTATTGTTCTATAAAATAGTAAAGTTAACCACCTTGCGTCGCTTTAATAATCAATACGTTATCGGCTTCCTTAAGCCTATTCTGTGACCAGGTAGATTTTGAAATAATCTGTTCATTTACAGCAACAGCAATCCCCTGCTCTTTAATAGCTAGTTCCTTTAAAACCGCTTGAAGCGAAATGGATTCTGAAAATTGATGTTTCTGATTGTTTACTTGTATGGTTATCATAAATATCCTTATAAATAAAGGTTGAAGATAATACGGTAAACTATGAGAATAAAAATACTGTAGATCATATTACTTTTCCCTACGTTGGTTTCAACCAAATCAGGTTCCGAGGATATTTCTCAAACTCAGTATAGAGTTACTCCTAAAGCTTACTATACAAATATACGATAATATGATGTACGTTTAATTGTATTAAAAATTTAAAACATCAGATATTACTTACAAGTAACTCTGTAGATGTAACAAAAAATCAATTTATCCTACGTATTAGTTAAACAAAACCTTTTACTTATGATCTCAACAAACACACCCACGGTTCCAAATAAAGAAATTGTAGAAATTCTTGGCATCGCCAGAGGTAGTACCGTAAGAGCCCGAAATGTAGGTAGGGATATTTTTGCTGGTTTAAAGAATCTTGTAGGAGGTGAAATTGAAGAATACACCAAACTTCAGGCACAATCCAGAGAACAAGCTATGCAGCGTATGATGCAAGATGCGCAACGCCTTGGAGCTGATGCTGTAGTTAATGTACGGCTTACCACTTCTATGGTCATGCAAGGCGCTTCGGAGATCCTGGCTTATGGCACGGCTGTAAAACTGAAATAAAATTGATACATTGGAAATTATGGTTGTAGCTTTTCACCTTTTATTTTGGGCATTTATTATTTTGACCTTAATTTATTTA
>CAZPTJ010000173.1:0-6975 GCA_964589085.1 uncultured Flavobacteriaceae bacterium
TTTGCAGCACTTTCAAGTTGTAATAGATTTTCTAATGCATAATCTGGGTTAAACGTCTATTTTGGAGATCAGGTACTGACATTGATTGTTAATCTGGAGTTCTATTATGTTTATGGTTTTAAAATTGACGAACAATATTTTGCCTATAAAGGAGAGGCCTATGAAGCATTAACTCAAGCGGGTTTTTATATTCCGGAAGCCAATATTATTCCCTATGGCGATGCTTATTATCAAATCGGTTGATGCACAAATTGCTAGTGTTGGCCAGGAATCGGTGAGTTTTGAAGCCTTGCTAACCTCTTTAACTCGGGTTGCTGACTTAAGCTTGACCTGGACCGATAAAAATGAAGACTTGCTCCGTGTGTTTTGGTGTTTGGTAGAAGGTATTCGCTTTAGCGAAATTTCAAATATTGTATATGATCTTATTTCCGGTAAATCTTATAATACTATTTTTGCCTATTTTTACTATATGGTCGAACGTTGGGTCGAGCTATCGGTGGGAACTGCCTATTCTGGGAAAGTAGATAAAAGTATTGCAGTCTATGAATTGCATCGTCTTCAGTAATAGTCATTGCCCAACACGTTGCAACAAACTATAACTTCTATTAAAACTGACGGTTATACAAGATCGTCACCGCATTAGAAAATGACTTACCGACCAACCTTATTAAATATATCTACGGCAGTGTTCCTAATATGGGTTTTGATCTATACGATATGGAATTACAAGACCCTATTGGTCGGTGAAGGTTGGGGTGTTATCGCAATGTTTGGACTTGCTGGCATTGGTATTATTGCAGCACTAGCCGATCTACTACTCCAAAAATTGATAAAAAATCGGATTGTCATAAATGTGATTGGAGCAATCATTGTCATTGGACTCGTCAAGGTCGTTGTGTCTGATCTATAACAGGAACATAGAAAATAAATACATCACTCATCTTACCACACTAGCAGTAAGGACATTGCTATTAAATTATTTATATTAGTGTTTTTAATATATTAACCACATCCCCCGTAATTATTCATTAGTAACAATACCATTATACTTTCTTTTTCAAGTGTAATACGTATTCATCAAATACGATAATAAATGAAAAAAAAGCTTAAAATATGTCTTGCCATGGGAGGCGGCGTGTCTCTTGGTGTTTTTTCGGGATCTTCACTTACTGAAGCGTTAAAACTTTTACTACTCTTTGGCCAAGACAAAGAAGGTAATCCTTATGATGATATTATAGTTGATGGAATGAGCGGTGCCAGTGCGGGTGCTGTAGCCTTAACTATTATGTTAAGGAGTCTTATGGATTATACATCCATGTTAAAGATATATAATCTTAAAAAAGAAAATCATGAACCTCTCATCTCCGAAGATTCACTTTTAAAAGAAATAGCCCTGGATTATTTTGATGGAGACCTTAATAAGATTCCTGAACATAAAAAAACCAAACTTATAGCGCTGCAGGTCGCTCAAAAAATACAATATCAAATCTGGGTAAAACGGTTGGATACCAAAAGTCTTTTTGGTCGTAAACTAGATCCTAAAAATGAAATCAACATCCATGGTTCTTTTGGCTTGCTAGATCGGGGTCATATGGAAAAACTTGCAGAAGACTATTTGCTCGTTAAAGAAGATTTTGATATCACTAACCGATTAGTGTTAGATCATAAACGAGTGATTTTTGCCTGTTCTATTACCAATTTACTTCCTATAGAAATTAATAATAAGAATAGTGTCCCTTTAACGACACTGCAAGAAAATGTTTTAAAGTCTACCGGATCTTCTAATCATACAGAATTAAGAGTCATTGATTTTGCTTTTGACAAGGATATTATAACATCAAACCAAAGTGATTCTAGATGGTTTAAATTCTATGAAGGTGCAAAAAATGATGCCATGGATCTCGACATCACTCAGGAAAAGGCCTGGTCTGTATTAATTGCCTCTGCCCTAGCCTGCGGTGCGTTCCCCATTGCTTTTGAACCTGTATTGTTAAAACGCTATAAAGAAGAGTACGGTGAAGATGATTGGCCGGCACAATTTAAAGCCATTCAAAACGAAATTAAAAATCAAAATGTAGCACAAAAAAGTTTTTTCAATGAAAATGACAATGCATACATAGATTACAATGCATTTAACTTTCCATATATAGATGGAGGTACTTTCAATAATGAGCCCATACGTGAAGCCTTTAGAATTGCAAGTTATCAAGACTTTGAACAGAATACTAGTGATTTTGACAGGCTTGTTTTATTTGTTGATCCTGCAGTGCGATCAGAAAGTCATCGATCATTCAATGTAAGCTCATTTGCACCAGTAACGCAACAAGACTTTAAAAGCCGGATTAACGGAGAACACAATAAACTCCTAAATAATATCACTGGAATTATTGGGGTATTACAGAAACAAGGAAGTATTAAAGAAGAGCATCGCATTAAGGATATTAAAGAGAGTTTAGATCTTAGAAAAGATTTATATGCTTATATCAACATGAATGATAAAATATATGAAAAACTCACCTATGCCTTAGTTCAAACTGCCTTTAAAAAAATACATAAAAATCTAAGTCAAGGTATGATTCCGGTGGGAACCAGAGATGTTATAAAATACTTTGAAAATGGATTACGAAAAAATTGTCTTGAGGCTACCGTAGCCTGCAAACTGATAAATTTGGACAGACCTGTATTAGAAAAAATGAAACAAATCATTGAATCTAAAAAAGGGAAACAGTTACTAGAAAATCCAAATGAAATCTACGATTTACTCAATAAAGATATTACTGATGATGTAGAAAGAGAATGTAGAAAATCCATTTTTGCAAAGACCATTTTTAAAATGATGTCCGACTTCTCTCTAAAAACTGTAGGTAAAAATGAAAATGCAGAAAACATGTCTATTTTGCCTATAGCACCAAACAGTCTTCAAACCATAGAACTCCCAGGTGATGAGGTTGCGGCGTTTTCAGGCTTTGCCTCTTTAAATTCAAGACTGTATTCCTTTGATTATGGAAAACTAAGTACACTATTATCCTTAAGTGAACGAGAAGAAGGATATCGATCTATAGAAGAGCACCCTATAATCAATATCGCCAATTTAGAAACGGTAAAATCCGACTTAATACATAAGCTAAAGAAGCAACCTTTTTTTGATAAGGATTATAAATTTTCAGTAGAAATTAAATCCAATCTATTTCAATATGGAGTTAAAAGAGTAGCCAATTTATTGTTCTCTATTTTTAAATTTCGTTTTAACTTTTTTGGTGCTCTTAAAGGTGTAAAGAATTCATTATTAACACTGTTTGGTGGTATCTTAGGCACTTTTGCAGCCAGTTTAAAACTGTATAAATTATTTAAAATGGGGTTAATGAAGCTTTTAAATAATAAAGCATCAAAAGCTGCCGACGATATAAGTTATAAAAAGCTAATCCCCATTACTATTTCTATTCTGAGTAAAGACAAATCATCCAGACGGATTAAAATCATATCAAACAAAAGCGGAAAGAAAAAAATAAAAATGTATCGCCATCCTGTAAAAGACAAAAATGGTGTTATAAAATACTACCAGTACCTGTTCCAACTCTATTATTTGGAGTATATGAAGGAAGGTTATTTAGAAGAAAGTGAGTTAGATTTTTCATTAAAATCTATGAATAAGGCAGAACCTATTACCGTTAATAAAACAGACGCAAAAGATATTGGCAATATTGGGCTTTCGTTTATTAATAAAATACCTAACCCCAGTATGGATAGTAATATTAATTATTTGGGCTGGAGAAAGGCATTAGAAAAAGAATCTCGTAAAATTGAAATTAAGGATATTACCTGGAAAGGGCAATCATTAGGAAATATGATAGGCGATATCAATAAGAAGGCATTTTCTTTATACTATTCTTTAAAGAATTTAAATTATCATGTGAGCCCTATGTTGGAATTTAATGTCGACAAACCTGATAACACCTGGTATTTTAAAGAAAATACCAAAGCCTTCTATTTAGAACTCATGGATAAAGAATAATACGGGTTTAGTTCTATACAATATACAAGGTATAAAGGCAATTTAAGTATGACGGAAATGATAAAAAATACTATTGCACTGACTAATTATAACCTCTGGGCAAATAAAAGAATTGGTGACTGGTTATTATCCAACGATCGAGAACAGCTAGAAGTCCCTTGTTTATCAAGTTTCCCCACCATTATGCAGACCATCCAGCATATTCTGGACGCTCAAGCTTTTTATCTGTCTATTTTAAAGCAAGAATCCTTGATTAAAAACTCCCATAAAATCATCCAACAAGCCATTGATAGTCTAATAACGCAATCTGAGGTATTTGCCCAATATGTTTCGCAGCTTGACAGCGAAAAACTTAATACGCTCAGAACAGTAAACATCAAAGCATTGTCTGGAGACTTTACGCAGCAGCAACTGATCCAGCATTGTATGAATCACAGCACCTTTCATAGAGGACAGATTATCACTATGGGACATCAGCTACAGCTAACCAAAGCCCCATCAACAGACCTTTTTTATTATATATATCTCATAGAAAAGACTTCAGATAATATTATATAAACATGCGGCGATAAATTCAATATTCCGAAATTACTAACCTCTGCGCTTAAGCGAAAATTAGTAACTTAAAACCCTTAACCGGCGGTTATACGAGACCCCTGTGAGGCATTAATGAAATGACAGAAATTCAAATTTTAGCTATTGCCAAAGAACACATTGAAAATCTGAATATGAATAATTCCTATTCCGATAAGATGAGTTGGATTGTTACCAAACCTATAATAACCTCCAAAGGGTATTATTTTAATTACAAATTTGAATTAATGAATCCTGATGAACCCTTAGCTTTTGGAGGTTCTCCGGGATTCATCATTAGTCAGGAAACTGGAGAGTTGAAAAATATAAACTGGCAAGAATTCAATGATTTAAAAATAAAATAAACGCATTACGACAATGGCACTAATTCATTGTTTTTTAGTACCACTCCAACATGGAAAAATGAAGCAATTGTAGATTTTGTTGTAGAGTCATCACTTAAACCATCATCATACATATAGACGAATCATTAATGTTTTGGAATAAAAAGAAAAAATTACCGATTACTAAAGAAGACCAAGTTTGGATTGATAAGGATTTGAATTGGTTGTGGGCTGAATTTGGCCAAGAACATCTGATGGAAATCAGAACAGTAACACCAACAAAATATTTCTATAACAAAACTTTTGATAGAACTGAAAAAGATGCGGAATTCATACTCAAGCGAACGATGGAACTGATGAACATTCGCGATGTTGAAATAAAACTCCAGTTCTTTTCTGATCAACCGATTGAGATGACAGATGGAACAATATTGACAACACCTGCAGATGTCAATGGTAATTGGGATAGTGCAAGTGGCACCTATCAACAAACTGAAAATGGAACAATAATTTCAATAGAAAAAAGACAATTAAAAAATCCAATTTCATTAATCGCAACCATCGCTCACGAATTGTCGCATCAGATTTTATTGGGAGAAAATAGAATAGAAGAAAATGATGAGTTCTTGACTGACTTTACAGCAATCGTTTATGGGTTTGGAATTTTTATTGGTAATTCTCGTTTTCAATTTACATCAGAAGGATTTGGCTGGCAATCGAGCAGCCAAGGATACTTGCCTGAACAGATAATAGCCTACACAATGGCTTGGTTATCTATGAAAAGGAATGAAAAAACTAATTATAGTCAGTTTTTAAACAAATCGTTAAAAAAATATTTTGACCAAAGCATAGCCTGGTTAATAGAAAATGAAAAATAAATATGTTTCCTAGTACTGTTATAATTAACTTGATTCAATATGATAAAAAAACTATGGCGTAGTCTATTTTCAACTGATAAAAAGCAGACAGCGGTTACAAACGTTTTCAATGTTAAAGAAGAAACTCAAAAACTTAAGGATTCCAGTCCTTCTTTAGAAAAAGGACACATTGAAACTGTTGTTGTACCCGATTTTGGAGATCAGGAAGGAATGACCTTAACAAAATGGCATTTCAAGACTGGAGATATCGTCAAAGAAGGAGCTGTCGTTTGTGAGATCGAAAACAAAAAGATGACCTTAGAATTTGAATGTTTTTTTAATGGGCGGATAATATCCACCTGTCCCCTACATCAAAAACTAACTACTGGCATGGAACTCTTGAAAATAGAAGTAGTGTAAAAGATCACTATAGTTATGAAATATATACTCCTAATAATCACAGTGATATTGATTAATGTATCTGATACACGACTCCTTGCTCAGGAAGATTCTTTTATCAAAGACTTTCTGGAACGCTGGGAAAACTCCAGGAACTATCTCATTGAGGTCGCAGAATTGATGCCAGAAGAGCAGTATAATTTTAAAGTAACACCAGAATCCCTCAGCTTTGCCGAAAACCTAATGCATATCGGGTTTGCTATAGACTGGCATACCCAGTCTTTATTGGGTGGTAGAGCAGCCAGAGATTATCCAACTGATACGATCTATATCCTATAATAAATCCAAAGAAGTAATGATTGCGGTCATCCATAAGACCTTTGATGAAGCCACAGCGCTCATCACGCAATTTGATATTCATCAATTTGAGGATACTTTGGATTATTTTGGCTTAAACAGGAGCAAACGACAAATTTTCTTATTACTTGCTGATCATGTCACCCACCATCGGGGACAAATGCTGGTTCATTTAAGGCTTAATGGTATTATCCCACCCAGATATGTGTTGTTCCAATAATCTAAATACACTACATTTAAATTAAAAACCATTGAATATCTCAAGACAACATCTGGAAATCATCGCCATCTTTCCTACGGCCGCAAGAAAGTTTGTGTTTATGGACTATTTAAATTGGAGATTTCCTTTTGTCGTTGGTGCCTCTCTTGGTTGGTTAATCTATAGCTAAATTGATATAAAATGGCATATGATATTTTAAAAGAAAAAGTTGAA
>CAZPTJ010000174.1:0-6950 GCA_964589085.1 uncultured Flavobacteriaceae bacterium
TTCAACTTTTTCTTTTAAAATATCATATGCCATTTTATATCAATTTAGCTATAACCATAGCGGTGCTATGCTGAAATTAAGAAAATACCTGTTTTTATTGCGCTTTCAGTCCTCATTGCGAAGTTCTACTGCATAATTCGGGTTAAAATAACAAGAGTTTTGCACCTTGAATAAGACCAATAATAATCAACATAACTCCAACTAGTCTATTTACAAAACATTTGAAATTACTTTTTCTGTTTTGAATAAGATAGCCTAGTCGTCCATATCCATAAAGCGTCAATACTTTTCCTAGAAATACACCGCTAAAGAATAAAACCAAAACTGGAGTTGCAGACATATCACTAATGGAATAGCTCTTATGTAGCATAGAAAAAACAACGACCCAATATATAAGCACTGGAGGGTTAATAACACTTAACAAAAAACCTGTTACATATTTTGAAGAAAAGGAAGAGTTATGCTCTTTTGCTTCTTTAGGTTTAGAACGTATTAAAAACAAACCAACAACGATTAAAACAAAAACCAGTAGAAATTGTACCCATAGATTCATGATAAAAAAGTCCTGAACCACCATCCCAAAACTCAAAGCCAAAAATGCCAATAATACCTCACCTATACCAGCACCATAACCAATCTTTAAAGCTTGTTTGATATCTTCATTAACGGTAGTTTTAATAACAGCCAGATTGGAAGCTCCTGGTGCCAATGCTCCGACTACTGAGGCAAATGTTCCGATTAAAAAGAAAAGAAAAATCATAGGCTCTTAGTTGTATATATCTATGGTGGCTTACACTAGGTAATTAAGAAAATATAAAATAGGTGGTTAGCGAGAAAATTGTCTTTTTTACGAATACATATAGCTTCAAAAATATGTTAAATCTTTGATATGGTCTATCTTTGCAGCTTTAATTTACCGTAATGAGTGCAATCGTAGCTATCGTAGGACGCCCAAATGTTGGGAAATCTACATTTTTTAATCGTCTTATTCAACGTCGTGAAGCTATCGTAGATGCGGTAAGTGGAGTGACTCGTGACCGCCATTATGGCAAGTCCGATTGGAATGGCAAAGAGTTTACCGTTATTGATACAGGTGGATATGTTGTTGGGAGTGATGATGTTTTTGAAGCAGAAATCGATAAGCAAGTAGAATTGGCTATTGATGAAGCCGATGTTATTCTATTTATGGTTGATGTGGAAACTGGAATTACTGGTATGGATGAAGATGTGGCCGGTTTGTTGCGTCGTGTGGATAAACCTGTTTTTGTAGTTGTCAATAAAGTTGATAATAATAAACGAGCAGCCGATGCTGTAGAATTTTACAATCTGGGATTGGGAGATTATTACACTATTGCTGCTACAAATGGAGGCGGTACAGGTGATTTGCTAGATGCAGTGATTACAGCGCTTCCAGAAATGGAAGAAAAAGAGGAGGAGGCGCTCCCTAGATTTGCAGTGGTTGGTAGACCTAATGCGGGCAAATCTTCTTTTATCAATGCACTGATAGGTGAAGATCGATATATTGTTACTGATATCGCTGGAACAACAAGAGATGCGATAGATACCCGATATAATCGTTTTGGATTTGAATTTAATCTTGTGGATACTGCTGGGATTCGTAGAAAATCTAAGGTAAAAGAAGATCTTGAGTTCTATTCGGTAATGCGCAGTGTGCGTGCGATTGAGCATGCAGATGTTTGTTTGCTTGTAGTAGATGCCACACGTGGGTTTGACGGACAAGTACAAAATATATTCTGGTTGGCTGAACGTAACCGAAAAGGTATTGTCATTCTGGTGAACAAATGGGATCTTGTGGAAAAGGATAACAAAACCATGAAGGAATTTGAAACGCACATTCGTCAACAGATAGAGCCCTTTTCTGATGTTCCAATCATTTTTATTTCGGCATTAACCAAACAACGTATATATAAGGCTATTGAAACTGCTGTTGCCGTTTATGAAAGCCGATCAATGAAGATCAAAACTAGTGCGCTTAATGACTTCTTTCTGCCACTTATTGAAAGTTTTCCGCCGCCGGCTTATAAAGGAAAATTTATTAAGATCAAATACTGTATGCAATTGCCTACACCCCAACCCCAGTTTGCACTTTTCTGTAATCTTCCACAATACCTCAAGGAACCCTATCGCCGCTTTTTAGAAAATAAATTAAGAGCACAGTATAACTTTTCTGGAGTTCCAATTTCCATTTATTTTAGAAAGAAATAGATTGATAAAAATTTTAAGAGTAAAAAAGCAAATTGATATAATAAAAAATAGAAAGAATCCTGTAAAAAATAAATACAGGACTCTTTTCAGTTTTTAAGGTTAAAGTATCTCGCAAATATTTGGAAAGTTAAAACCGTTTGTTGTAAGTCCACAGCGACGATCACAAGGACAATCAAAATCACTTTCGCATTCTACTAATTGTGCTTGATTACATCCAAACCCACCGCCACCCCAATGGCCTCCTATGATTTCCTTTTGTTCAGTTTTGTTTAGTGCTTTTACATCTTTTAAATTGAGTGTTTTCTTAATCATTTTAAAAAGTTTTAGAGTTAATGTTATGTTTTATGACTTTAAATTACAAAACACTTATATATGAATGATGTATGATCATTGATTTGTATAATTGAAATTTACCTCAAATGAAATATGAAATAAATAAATGTATACTAAATGTCTCTTTTATATGTTGTTACTGTATTGATTGCCTAAGCGATAAAGCTAACTTTGACATTATCTGTATAATTTTAAACATAGATATACAGTATATAATATCCAAATTCAGTGGTGTTACGTGTAAACCATAAATATATTATAGATCAACCATAACTTTTTAGTTTGAATTCCGTTGACATAAAGTTAATTATTGCCTAAATTTATGTGAATACTTTTTGTATAGAGCATAAGTTTTGAGTTATTAGATATTATTAATGAAAATCATTCAAAACTAAATAAATTATGAACTGTAGAGGGGCTATCATGCTTTGCTTTATACTATGCAGTATTGCTTTCACAAAAGCGCAAACATTCCAGATTAATGGAGTCTTAAAAGATAAAATCACAGGAGGAGAACTAGAAGCAGCTACTGTCTTTTTAGAAACTGTAAAAGACAGTACATTAATTACCTATACGATTACTAATAAATCTGGAGCTTTTCAATTAGAAGGAAGATCTCAAGAAAAGAATGCGCGAATCAACATCTCTTTTATTGGATATGAACAATATAGTGTTAAAGTAGACCTTAGTAAGAGCCCTATTATTCTGGACAATATTTTACTGGATTATGCTGTGGCATCTCTGGATGAGGTATTCATTAAAAGCCGTGCGCCAGTAACAATAAAAAAAGATACTTTAGAGTTTAATGTCTCTTCATTCAAAACCAAAAAAGATGCCACTATAGAAGATCTCCTAAAAGAATTACCTGGAGTTGAAGTTGATGATCAAGGTAAAATTTTAGTGAATGGTAGAGAAGTCAATAAAATCTTGGTCAATGGAAAACCTTTTTTTGGAGATGATCCTACTATTGCTACGCGTAATTTGACCAAAGAGATTGTTGAAAAAATACAAGTTACTGATACTAAAACAGATGATGAAGCCTTTGCTGGAGAAGAAGGAGATAAAGAAAACAAAACGATAAATCTTACGATTAAAGAAGAAAACAACAAAGGAACTTTTGGGAGAATTGCTGGTGGAGGAGGTACCGATGAACGCTTTGAATATGCAGGGATTGTAAATTGGTTTAATAATGAAAGACGTATTAGTATCCTGGGAGGAGGGAATAATATCAATGCTCCTGGATTTAGTTTTGGAGAGATTGTAAATGTCTTTGGGAATAGTGGCTCTATAGGATTTAGTCCTGGAGGGAATTTTAACATAGGAGGTCGTTCTTTTGGGGGTGGAGAAGGAATTGTAAATAGCAGAAATGCGGGAGCTAATTATACTGATGAACCTTTAAAAGGAGTAGAGATTACTTCAGATTACTTTTATTCAGGAAGTAATAGTAACAATGAAACGACTACTGAACGTGAGAATATATTTCCGGATCGACGATTTTTCACCAATAGTAGCTCACGATCAAGTGCTAATATTGATAATCATTCGGCTAATTTAAATTTAAAAATAGAGGTGGATTCGACTTTTTTAATAAGTTTTCGTCCTAGTTTTCAATTGGCTCAAAATAGAAGCGAATCTTTTAGAGCCGAAACTTCGCTTGATGAAGAAGGTAATCTTATAAATACGTCAAGTTCTGCGACAAATAACGAAAGCACGGCTCGTAATTTTGATAATGAAATTAGTTTGACAAAGCGTTTTGGCAATAATGGAGCTTTCCTAAAGTTCCGATTGACTAATGATTTTGACCGAAATGAAGCCGATGATTTTCTCAATTCTGTGACAGATATCGCAGATGAAAGTGGCATAGATATTTTACGTAACCAGCTTACAGATAGGGAAACATCACTTGATGCCTGGAATGCAAATACAACCTATCGCCTGCCTTTTATTCCTAAAAAACTTTTGCTTGATTTTAGATTTCAATATCGTACTGATCGTAGGGAGAACCGTAGAAGCACTTTTGATTTTAATGAAGCAACACAGAGTTTCTCCGATTTTAATACGCAGTTAAGTACTGATTTTACCTTTCGGAATTTACGAGTTACTCCAGGATTATCTCTTAATTATAATTCTGAAAAATGGAATGCAACAGTAGGAGGAGGATATGTATTAAGAACATTAGAAAATCAAGATGCCTTAAGACCGGAATTGGATATTGAAGAAAATTTTCAGGCTTTGGAATTGTCTGGTAATTTTGACTATCGTTTTAGTGCGCAGGTGTCTATTTTTGCTAGATATAACCTGAGTAACAGTCCACCGCAATTATCACAATTGTCACCCTTTGAAGATGTACGCGATCCATTAAATACCATACAAGGTAATCCAGATCTGGAACCTGAAAATACACATAACATCAATTTTGGATTTAATAATTATAACTTCCAAAAGGGAGGAGGGTTTTATAGCTATATTAATTTTTCTGCGGTAAACAATGCGGTAGTTGCCAGAACGTCTATTGATGAAAATTTGGTACGCCGTACAACCTTCGAAAATGTAAACGGAAATTATGGATTAAATGGAAATGCATCGTATAGCAAATCTATAAAACTAGACTCTTTACGTACACTGAGATACCGGATTGGGGCTAATGGAAACCTTAACCGAACCATAAATTTTAACGATGATGTGCAGTATGCAAGTATTGTACGATCTGTAGGCCCCATTGCGAGTGTTGGATTCAATTGGAAAAAGATAACTAATGTTAATCTAAGGTATAATCTTTCTTCCTCCAGAACATCTTTTGATCTTGATATTTTTGATAATCAAGAATTTGTGAATCATTTAGTTACCTTCTCTGGACTGTTTACAGGAATTAAAAATTTTGAATGGAATAATATACTTAATTTTAATTATAATCCCGATGTTGCGCCTGGTTTTCAGCGTACTTCCTGGTTTTGGAATAGCTCAGTATCTTATAGTGTGCTTAAGGATAAAGGCAAGATTACACTTAAAGTCTATGATTTATTGAATCAAAATACAAATGCCCGTCGTACTGCAACGGCAAACTTTATTCAGGATGTACAAAGTACCGTACTTCAACAATACTTCTTATTGAGTTTTAGCTATAAATTCAATACGCTGGGTAGTAAGGATGAAACTGGTGGGAATCCTTTTTTCTTCTAAAAATGAGAGGTGGATAGACATAAAATCTTAATTAAAAGATAAGATACTATAAAAGCAAGTTACCCTATCTTTGGGCGTCTAAAATTTAAGACAATCTTGTTTTACTAAAGTATATTTATGCGAGCATTAGTTATTTCTGGTGGAGGGAGCAAAGGCGCTTTTGGTGGTGGCGTAGCACAATATCTTATTGAAGAATTAGGTCATAAGTATGATCTTTATATTGGGACATCTACTGGTAGCTTATTGATTTCTCATCTCGCATTGGAGAACGTACAAAAGATTAAAGAAGTATATACTTCAGTAAACCAGGATGCCATATTTAGTAATTGCCCTTTTACCTCTAAAAAAGCAAAAAACGGCGAATTGCAGATTGGGATTAATCACTTTAATGTGTTTCTTAATTTTATACGTGGTCGTAAAACTTTTGGAGATAGCTCTAATCTTCGAAAATTGATACGAAATTCAATTACCAGAGCAGAATTTGAAACGCTTAAGTCTGGTGATAAGGATATTATAGTTACGGTATCTAATCTTTCTTTAAATGATGTTGAATACAAGTCAATAAAGGATTGTAGCTATGAAGATTTTTGCGATTGGATCTGGATATCCAGTAACTATATTCCTTTTATGAGTTTAGTGCAAAAAGGAGGATGTGAATATGCCGATGGCGGTTTTGGGAGTATGGTGCCTATTAAAGAAGCTATAGATCGCGGTGCTAAGATTGTAGATGTCATTGTTCTGGAAACTGAAGTCACGTATTATAATAGGATGCCTTCAAAAAATGCATTTTCACTGATTACCAATTTACATTCATTTATGATTGATCGTATCGAAAAACAGAATATTACGATCGGGAAGTTTGCAGCAGGAAATCAGAATGCTATTATTAATCTATATTATACTCCAACAGTCCTTACCACTAACTCATTAATTTTTGATAAGAAGAAAATGGCAGAATGGTGGGAAAGTGGTTTAGCTTATGCCAAGCAAAAAAATCAAGATACCAGTGAGATTAAATTAGGGGATTCTGCAGAATAATACTACCTCTGATGTAAAAGGGCTCAAATAAAAAGCAGCAATTTTTTGCTTAGACGAGAAAGAAAATGCAAGTATAGCTGTAGCTACAATTAAGTTTTATTTTGAAGCATAATCTGGGATAAACGAAAAAGATCAAATTTTAAAGAGTAGTTTTACATCAGAAATAGTATAAA
>CAZPTJ010000175.1:0-6949 GCA_964589085.1 uncultured Flavobacteriaceae bacterium
ATCAAAAGGGCTTCCTTCTCCATCTGCCGGATTTGGGGTTGTTGAGTGTGGAAACCAGTCTGATTGACAACCACAAGTACTGGATGCTGATACCAGAGCGACATTATCGTAGGTTGTTAGTGCTTCTTTTTCCTCTGTTTCCGGTTTCTGTTCTTTTTTTTGATCACATGCACTTAGAAAAAGTGTCATAAATCCAAGGATTAACAAGCTTTTTAAAATGATAGATTTAGCCTTCATTATTACAAAATTATTTGGTTAATGTTTCATTTTCAATATTTTATAAAGTTAACAAAACTTTCACAAAAAGCAATCACGTAGAAACACCTGATTTTAAATTACCATATGTATTTGATTTTATATTTTAGAAACTCTTTTAACTAATGATCATGAGAGACCAGCTTTCTGAGCAACTTTATCAATGGGATGGGACACATATGGAACCTTTAAGTACCCTGTATACTAGTCATAGGCAAGATCCCTTATTTATGGATACACTCATTCAACTCTATCGCAATGACTTACAATTACAGATAGGCACAACCTGGCTATTAAAACATCATTATGATAAAGGAAATAAGCTCAGTGAAAAACAAATTACAGAAATATTGTTAATGAGTGAAAAGTTAAGTCTTTGGGAAGCACGTTTACACATTCTTCAATTGATTCCAAAATTTAACCTTACCTCTAGGATGGTTCCACTATTTGAATGGTTTGTCCGAGCGGCTATCAACGATCAAAAGAAATTTGTCAAAGCAGCCGCTTACCAGGCCTATTCGGTACTTATAGATTTTAAACCGGAACTTAAAGAAGATTTTAAAGCACAATGTATCCATGCCTTGGAGCACGAAAGCGCATCTGTTGTGTCCAAAGTACGTAAGATTCTCAAGCAATTAGAGGCTTAAGTTATAACAACCCCATAGAAAGCTAGAGTAAATACCTAAACGTTAAAGTAATTTTAAAGGAAAAAAGCCCCTATTGATTTTGGTTATATTTGGCAACACGCCCATAACCAAAAAACACTATGCATAAGCAACTTCTAGCAATTTTCTGTTTGCTTTTTTCGCTTCAAGCGAAAGTCAACGCACAAGGGATTACTTTAAAGCCCGAAAAACCAAGTGCATCCGCTATTTACGAAGACATCAAAAAATTGAATTTTTTAGGATCGGTACTTTATGTTGCTGCACATCCGGATGATGAAAATACTGCAGCCATCTCTTATTTTGCCAATACCGTAAAAGCACGTACAGCGTATCTTTCGTTAACGCGAGGTGATGGTGGTCAAAATCTGATTGGCGCTCAATTGCGAGAGCTACTCGGTGTTATTCGTACACAAGAATTACTGGCCGCACGAAATACAGATGGTGGCGAGCAACGCTTTACAAGAGCTAACGATTTTGGATATTCCAAACATCCCGACGAGACACTATCCATTTGGAATAAGGATGAAGTCTTAAGTGATGTGGTATGGGCAATGCGTACTTTTAAACCTGATGTGATCATCAATCGTTTTGATCATCGTACACCAGGACGTACGCATGGACATCATACAGCTAGTGCTATGTTAAGTGTTGAAGCATTTGATCTTATCAATGATCCTTCAAAATACGCAGACCAATTGCAGTATACTGAGATATGGCAGCCTAAACGTCAATTCTTTAATACCTCCTGGTTTTTTTATGGCAGTCGTGAGAATTTTGAAAAAGCCGATAAAAGCAATCTCGTAAAAATCGATATTGGCACCTACTATCCTGGTCATGGATTATCCAGTACAGAAATTTCGGCATTAAGCCGTAGCCAACATAAGTCTCAAGGTTTTGGTAATACAGGATCTCGAGGAACCAGTGATACTTATTTGGAATTATTACGTGGGGATTATCCCAAAAGCGGTGATGTCTTTGAAGGTATTGATACCTCCTGGAATCGTGTGAAGGGCGGCGGTGCAGCTATCGGTGACCTCTTAAAAAAAGTAGAAGATCAATTTGATTTTAAAAACCCTGCTGCCAGTCTTCCCGATTTGATGAAAGCTTATCGTATGATCCAACAACTGGAGGATCAACACTGGAAAAGTGTCAAAATAAAAGATATTGAAGCCCTTATCCAAGCCTGTGCAGGATTATATCTAGAAGCTCGCACTAATACAGCTCAAGCTACATATGGTGCAGAAGTCCGTGTGAGTCTGGAAGGAATTAATCGCAGTACAACAGCAATCCAATTAAAAAAAGTAACACTATTACCATACAATACTACTATTGCTGTGGGCGAAGGATTAGAAGATAACGTACGATGGAATGGGAACGGAACAATGACGATTTCTAATGATGCTACGACTACCTCAGCCTATTGGTTAAATGAAAAAGGAACTTTAGGAATGTACAATGTAACCGATCGAAGATTGATCGGTAAACCAGAAACACCCATCAATCATTGGGCGGAATTTGATTTGACAATTGCAGGACAGAATATCAGTATCAAAAAACCCATTCGTTATAAGTACAATGATCGCGTAAAAGGTGAAGTATATCAACCTTTTGAAATTGTTCCTGAAGCTTCGGTAGCTTTAAAAGATAAGGTATTGCTTTTCGCAAAAGCCGAAGTTAAAACCGTCTCGGTAAAAGTAACCGCACATAGAGATAATGTCGAGGGAACTGTTCAATTAAACCACGACGCAGATTGGATTGTAAATCCTATATCTATTCCTATTAGAATTGCAAAAAAGGGACAAGAAAAAACCGTTCGCTTTGAAGTTGGTGCTAGAGACAATGCTACAGAAGCCTATATCACTCCAGAAGTGACCCTTAATGGAAAAAACTATTCCAAGGAGTTAGTCACACTGGATTATGATCATATTCCTTTACAGAGCTTGTTCTTACCTTCTGATGCCAAAGTAGTACATCTGGATATTGCAAAAGCCGGACAACGTATTGGTTATATTCAGGGAGCTGGTGATGCTATTCCAGAAAATCTGGAACAAATAGGATATACGGTTACCACTCTGGATCCAGCAACACTTACTGCAGATGAGTTAGCACCTTTTGATGCTGTTGTGCTAGGTATACGTGCCTATAATACAGTAGATGTGCTTCCTAACAAACAGCCACTATTATTAGATTATGTAAAGAAAGGAGGCACAATGATCGTTCAATACAATACGAGTGGTCGCCGATCTAACACTCCAATAAACCCACCCTATCCGCTGACTTTATCACGTGATCGGGTCACTGATGAAAACAGTGAAGTAACCATTATCGCTAAAGATCACCAACTTTTAAATTATCCAAATAGAATTACTCAAGCCGACTTTGACGGTTGGACACAAGAGCGTGGTTTATATTTCCCCAATGAGTGGGATCCCGCATATACCCCACTATTATCTATGAATGATAAAGGAGAAACTCCGAAAAAAGGAAGTCTTCTAATCGCATCATACGGTCATGGGTATTATATTTACACAGGACTGAGTTTTTTCAGAGAGCTTCCCGCCGGTGTAGCTGGGGCTTATCGTCTTTTTGCTAATATGCTTTCTATTGGGAAAGTAGACGAACCCACAGGAAAAATCAAAGGATAATGGACGAACCAAAATATACCTGGAGAAAATCATATATATGGGTACTACTCGTTAATCTTGTGTATTTTATTGTGTTTTATTTATTGATGAAACAATACGCTTAATATGCAATTACTCGATTGGATTATACTCGCGACCACACTTATTTTTATTGTTGTTTACGGAATTTATAAGACCAGAAAGAACAATAACGTTCAAGACTATATACGCGGTGGTAATGAAGCCAAATGGTGGACCATAGGACTTTCTGTTATGGCCACTCAGGCAAGTGCGATAACCTTCTTATCTACTCCTGGACAGGCTTTTCATAGTGGAATGGGGTTTGCACAATTCTACTTTGGATTGCCTATAGCTATGGTGATCATTTGTATGGTCTTCCTGCCCATCTATCATAAACTTAAAGTCTATACAGCTTACGAATATCTAGAAGGTCGCTTCGATCTAAAAACACGATCACTAGCAGCCATTCTATTCTTAATCCAACGTGGTCTGGCTGCAGGCATAACTATTTATGCACCAGCCATTATACTATCTGCTGTGCTGGGGTGGGATCTTGTTACGCTTATTTTTATTATCGGTATTGTTGTCATTATATACACGGTTTCCGGAGGAACCAAAGCGGTGAGCATAACACAAAAACAACAAATGGCGATCATCTTTATTGGGATGTTTATAACCTTCTTTTTAGTGCTCGACTATCTCCCTGAGGGTGTTGGACTGGGGGAAGCACTTTCTATTGCGGGAGCCAATAGCAAGATGGATATTCTGGATTTTTCTTTCGATTTTGAAAACCGATATACCGTATGGAGCGGTCTTATAGGAGGAACCTTCTTAATGCTCTCCTATTTTGGGACAGATCAAAGTCAGGTACAGCGCTATTTATCGGGTAAAAGCTTACGCGAAATGCGCCTCGGACTTATATTTAACGGATTGCTTAAAGTACCGATGCAGTTTTTTATTCTCCTCGTTGGAGTTTTGGTTTTTGTATTTTATCAATTTAACTCAGCTCCATTACATTTTAATCCTAAGGCTCAAGAAATTGTAGAGAATTCTATTTATGCTGATAATTTCAAAGAATTAGAGCGACAATTAAATATTAATCATAAGTGGCAAAAGGGAGCCGCATTTAATTATATCAAAAACCCTGACCTAGATATTAATAATAATGGTGACTCTTATATTGAAGATTTTAGACAAAAAGATATAGTACTTCGGGAAGAAGCAAAAAAGTTAATCAAATTAGCAGATAAGAGTTTTGAGACGAATGATAAAGATTATGTCTTTATCCATTTTATTCTAAATAATTTGCCACGAGGACTTATTGGTTTATTACTTGCCGTCATTTTAAGTGCCGCCATGTCATCGACTGCATCAGAATTAAATGCATTAGGCGCAACTACAACTATAGATCTATATAAGCGTAATCTAAGAGAAGAAAAAGAAGATAAGCACTATGTAAAGGCTTCAAAACTGTTTACGCTATTATGGGGAGGGCTTGCTATCGCTTTTGCTTGTTCTGCAAGTCTGTTTGAGAATCTTATAGAGCTTGTTAATATTATTGGCTCTATTTTCTATGGAAACATTCTTGGAATTTTCTTATTAGCCTTCTTTATTAAGTATGTAAAAAGTAGCGCTGTGTTTGTGGCAGCTTTTATAACCCAAGCGATTGTTATTATTGGATATTTTAATGATTGGATGCCTTATCTATGGCTAAACGTTTTTGGATGCGTTGTGGTGATGACCATTGCCTTACTTTTACAAGCTACTTTATTCAATAATAAACGAGGTACGCCAGAGGCACTTTCATAAAAAAAACTAAAGGATGTAGTCATTGGCATACTATCACGACTTATTCAAAAAATAAGTTATGAGACGTACCCTCTTGTTCCTGATCGCAGCTATGGCTTATACAACCATAAGTGCTACAGACACAACTACGCCAATTCACAATTATGATGTTTCAGAACCTGTAGCAAAGCTGCATTATGAATACTTTCTGGATTTTTTCTTATCCAGAGATACTAAAGTATTAGATCAGGCAGTGACGCATATTAAACGGAACTGGTCGGAAAGTGATGAAATTCTAACACTGGAAACGCTTTACTTTTTAAGAGATCAAACCTATACAGTAAAACTATTGGTATTGCTCGAGAAAAAAACTGGAAAAAACTTCCAGTTTGATTTCAATGCCTGGTATGATTATATCTGGGCAAAAGATCCTACCTATACCGAAGACTATTTTACCTTTAAAGCAACATTACATAGTCTAATTGATACGAAATTTAAAACCTATTTTATTGACCGGGAGCAGCAGTCCGATATCCGTCTAGATGAAGTACGTTGGGGTGGCGTTGCTCAGGATGGTATTCCCCCACTGCGTAATCCTGAAATGATTGAAGCATCACAAGCTAGGTATCTTAACGATGCCAATATTGTATTTGGCATAGAGGTCAATGGTGATGTACGTGCTTATCCTAAACGCATTCTGGCTTGGCATGAAATGTTTACCGATACCGTGGGTGACTTACCCGTCGCCGGTGTCTATTGCACACTTTGTGGGACGGTGATTTTATATAAAACAGAACATAATGGCATACAATATCAAATGGGAACCAGTGGGTTTTTATACCGTTCCAATAAACTGATGTATGATAAAAAAACACAATCTTTATGGAATACACTCTTAGGAAAACCTGTTTTAGGACCCTTAAAAGAAAAAGGAATCGAATTCGAATACCTCAGCGTAGTTACCACAACATGGGGGGAATGGAAAAAAAGACACCCTAATACTAAAGTCCTTTCTTTGAATACTGGACATCAACGTGATTATGGTGAGGGCGTAGCCTATAATCAGTACTTTGCTGATGATGAATTAATGTTTAATACACCTTTTAAAGACCGACGCCTGCTAAATAAACAAGAAATCTTGGCAATACGCTTGCCGGAAGAAACCGATGAAACCATTGCTATCTCCTCAAAATACTTAAAAAGACATCCGGTTTTCAAACATGAGATCAACAAACAAGCATTTACTGTTTTTACAGATAAAAGTGGAGCACATCGTGCTTTCTTTACCGGAGATTATGTTTTTGACTCCTATGACGAACGTTTTGAAACAACAGATGCAGAAGGCTATCTATGGCACGTTACAGAGAATTATTTGGAAAATACAGCAACCGGAGAACGATTAGAACGTTTACAAAGTTTTAATGCCTTTTGGTTTGGATTTAAAGCCGCATTTCCAGAAACAACACTAATCAAATAGTATAAATCAATATACAATTGACAGCAAACGATCCTATCCTTTAGGATCGTTTTTGCTTGGTATATGTTAAACCCGAATTATGCAATAGAAAATCTATTATGTTCTGAAATCACTGCAAA
>CAZPTJ010000176.1:0-5057 GCA_964589085.1 uncultured Flavobacteriaceae bacterium
ATGATCGTGACCGTATAAATCCTCTGGATATGCAAGGGGCTTTCTATGTAAGAGTGGGTGCGACCTTTCGATTGTTTTTGAATCAATAGATACATCTGGTCATCGAGTGACGACGGGACTTCGATACAACCGGCTGCGCTGTCCACTCAGTCACCTCTATTTATACTATTTATGGTCACTGAGTGCTTCGAACTGGTGAGAAGTGTATCGGAGTGACTCTGTCGGTTGCTTCGATACAACTAGCTACGCCGCCTACTCAGCCACCTCTCAATTATACAAAATACTGGTCACTGAGTGCTTCGATCTTGCGAGAAGTGTATCGAAGTGGCTCTTTCGGTTGCTTCGATACAACCAGCTACGCTGCCCACTCAGCCACCTCTTAATTTTACAAAATACTGGTCACTGAGTGCTTCGAACTTGTGAGAAGTGTATCGAAGTGACACCTTCCTTTTCCCCAATATCCCCATTAATGGGTATGGACTAAGCAAATACTCCATTGTAAGTTTGATTTATAGTTTTTAATATGATTCAGGATACAGAGTATACTATTGTTGGGAATGACTTAACTTCAGAGCAGGTTGATGTATATAATGTCAAAGAATTGCGTACAGGGGAATTTGGCAACATAAGCAAGTTAAAAGCACGTATCAATTCTTATTTTAAAAAGAGACCAAAGTCATCTATTGCTAAAACAAATGAACAACTTGTGATTGCTACTGTTTGTGGCGACGATGATAGGCAGTCTGTAGACACCTTAGACATACCTTATCGCTTAATCTGTGAGTTGAAAATTACAGACGGTTTCGGTCTGGAAGCTCCGGCCACAGGATTTTTTATCTCCCCACAATGCGTCATTACAGCGGGACATAGTGTCTATGATTTGGGAAGAGGATGGGCAAAAGAAATAGAAATATATCCCGGAGTTAAAGGTAGATCTTACCCCTTTGGAAAAGCAACATCCAGACGATTTAGATCAGTATCAGGTTGGGCGAATGATGAAAATGAAAACTATGATTACGGCGCTATTTTACTTAAGGATGATTCTCTTTATCATCAAGTTAAAGGCTTTTTTGCTTATAACCAGATCAATACTATTGATTGGATTCAAAACTCCGGTTATCCTGAAGATAGACCATTACAACAATTAAAAACAGAAGGGAGGTTGTTGGATGAAGACGCCTTTAAGTTCTACTACAATCTGGATACAAATACGGGGAGTAGTGGTAGTCCAATTTTTGTAAATGTAGCAAACACTTATGCTGCTGTTGGCATTCATACCCAAGGCGGCTGTCCCAATACCGCATTAAAGCTCAACGAATCCATGCGTGAAGTCTGGGATCAGTGGGTAATGGAAAGTACTAATTAAAACGAACAAATAATGAAACACTATTTAATTTTTTGGATTATGAGTTTATCTATTTTTGGAACAAACTATGGACAATCTGTAGTATATAATAAGGAAGGAAAATCAAAGCCTATTACTCTGGAAGATATCAATTTTGAATTTGATTATGACGCTTCGAGAACATTACCACAAGCGAGTTCAAATGAAAGTGGAGGTGCCTTAGCAAGTCTAATTCCCGTAGGATTGGATTATGTATTTAAGGCCATTGGGGATCAATTGGAAAAGAACCAGCAAAAGTTCACGGCAGAATACGATGCAAAGCAGAGCAATTTGCGTTTGAATGAACGAACAATCCCCGGTTTTACCTATACTCGAAAGGTCCAAATTGAAGAGGGGAATAGTTTGGAACCTGCTTTTGCATTAAAGGTGAAAGCACATGAAATTCCAGACTCACCTTTTGCTTACTTTTCCATTGGATCATTAGAAGTGAATTATAGCAAAGCAAAAACAAAAGCTAAAGCAAACAAGCTCAACTATACTATAGAAATCATACCCGTTTTTTATGTAGTAGACCCAAAAACTAATGCTATAACAGAAAAGAAAGTCATAAAAATTGACCCTATAAGCATTCCTTATGTAGAATTTAATAATAAAAACTTTCCAACTACAACTGACAAACTGAAATATAGATCTGATTTTATAAGTCTACCCAAAGGATCATACTTAGCCGAAGTACGTCTTAAAATTGTAGAATCAAATCCGGCAAAGGTTAAAGCCGAGAAGATTTTGGAGTTATTCAATGAATTCAAAGATGATGCCCGAACAGTGATTAATAATATTATTCCTGAGGCAGAATCGGGAGCTGGTAATAATAGAGCAACGCCTAGTCCTGATCAACCCGTAGGGAATGATAATTAAAAATAGTATTCTGAGAATATAAATAGCATAGGAATGATTAAGGAAATACTCATAATAATGAGTATTTCCTTAATTTTTTCAGGATCATTATCCGGTTTTCTCATTTTCCCTACCTTCCCACAAACAGACCCTGTGTGAAAGTTTATTATCTATTCGTATCTCTGTTTTTCCTGATGTCTAACACTCACGCCCAGGACGACCTCACTTGTGCAGACTTTAAAGAAGGTCATTTTGTGATTTATCCGACCGATGAAGTTCCTTTTGAAACCCAAATCATGAGAAGAGGGAATCAACAAACAGAAGTCGTTGAGATCAATGGAGAAACCCTGGAAGCGGTGGTGAATATTAAATGGATCGACGACTGTTCCTATACCTTAGTCTTTGATGAAAATATCAAACCTCAAGGGGATTTTATTACGGAAGAAGCACTTACAAGTACACTCGTAACAACGATATTAAAGATCAAGGGTAATTGTGCCGATTTTAAAGTTAGTGGTATAGAAAAAGGGAGGCCTATTACCATGTACGCCACGCTTTGCAAACAAGAATTGCTTTAACCGTAAGCATGGAAATAATCATAATCTATTGATTATCATTATTTAATATTTGTTTTTTCCTATCTTACCGTTCACTAAAACGTACTTCTTTTGATCAAGCCTTACGGAAAACTGTGAGGTCATCTTCAGGTTTCTTTATAAAAGCTAGAGGAAATGCATTTATTTATTGTTAATGAAAGAACATTACGACAACACTTGAAATACAGTTTTGTAGGAGTTACTAAAAATAAAGATTTTGATTGGAAATCAGTAAAGGTCCATCATGCTGTTGAACGAGCACAGGCGGGAATGTATGCTGATATTTCACGTGTTCATCAGGGAGATGAAGTATTGCTTTATCTGGAGAAAACACATAATGATAAATCAAGAGAAGGAGGGCGTTTTATTGGAATATTTGAAATTATTAGCGATCAACTATTTTATGAGCCTAAGGGGAAATATTTGTTAGAAGATCTAAAAATACCATTGATATATCGTCTATTAATCAAACCCAAAACAATTTATGCGAATGGGGTTTCAGAATGGCAAGCCATGGATGAAATGACTGATTTTGGTGGTGTACATGACATCCCCTGGACCATCATTTACAGAAAGATGACAGGTAGAAGAGGGTGCACGCCATTACTTCCTCATGAGTCAGAGATAATTAAGAAAATGTTGAATTTGAGAAATGGTGGTCAGACTCTATCATCAAAAAAATTAAAATATAATTTTGAAAATTTCAATTTAGAAATGCAAGAAAATCAATCTATTGTATATGAAGGACAAACTAACAATTATCAAGATGTACGGGAGCGATTGTACTATCTAATGAACAGGACCAGAAGAAAATGGGAATCTCATTTACAGGCCTATTTGATGCAAGAGCTTAAGCGAAATGAAATGCTTACAAAAGAGCTTTTTCCACAAACCAAAATTACCTGGATCGGTAACGAGATTTATGCCGGAGCAGGTATGCAGCGTATAGATGTTTTAGTCTATTCAAAAAATAAGTACAATGAGTTTATTCATTTAATAGAACTTAAATCTGTTCCGGCTGATGCGAGTGCCGCATCTCAGGTCAATCGTTATATCAGATGGCTTAAGGCACATATTCCTGGAGTTTCAGTAAATCAAATTATTCCTACAATTATTGCCCCATCCATACTGAAAGAATATCACGATGAATTGAAAATCTATTTAAAAGGATTAAACATATCTCAATACAGAACAGTTACAATTGATAGAGAATTATTATTTAATTTAGAAATATTTAATATTTGAAATGTATCCCTATTAGGGAAGACAATATCGACTAGAACTCATTTAATTTAATCTAAAAACAGTTTGTGAAATTTTCGGGGGATTATTAAATTTAAAAGACTCCTGAAAAGATGCTATTTTCACTCCCCATAACCAATCCGTTCCCGAATCCCACCACCAGCGCGATGAATAATCACATCGGCTTTCTTTCTTTTGGCTAAGGTTTTAGCCTTGTTGATAGCCGTACTCTGTTTTCGGTGTTTGGAGGTAATTCGTTTATTCCCTTCACGCCGTACCGCCCAACCATCTTCATAAGGGACGACATGTTGGTGCCAAGTTCTCTTTCGAGAAGAACCACTCAAACTTTCAGAGATCGCTTTTGCAAGATCAAGAATAAGCTGTTTCCAGGATTTGTCTTTAGGCATAGGATTATCATTATCGATGTTGAATATACTATTTTTTAGCATTTTCGATTTATTTGATAATCCGGTCATTGAGTGATTTGCTGGAAGCAAATTGTACCGAAATGACCTTGCCTTGGAACGAATTGAAGGTGACTGAGTGATCTTGATGCAATCAAGATTGTATCGAAGTCACCGTATTGAAGAATGAGAAATTATATCAAAGCTACCTGTGATATATGTATTATTTTTGCACTCTAATTTTGTAACTAAAAATGTCCAATTCCTTCAATACTATCATCTCCAGCGCCCCAACGGTACTTGTCGATTTTTATGCCACCTGGTGTGGTCCCTGTAAAAGCTTGGCGCCCATTCTAAAACAAGTCAAAGATGAGTTGGGTGATCAGGTGAAGATTGTCAAAATAGACGTCGACAAAAACCAACCTCTGGCTGCCAAATATCAGGTACGCGGTGTCCCCACCATGATCCTGTATAAAGATGGCAAACAGGTATGGCGACAGTCTGGTGTTGTTCCTGCAGCACAATTGACCCAGATTATTACTTCCTCTAATTAAAAAAGAGCTGTTGATTAAG
>CAZPTJ010000176.1:5157-6949 GCA_964589085.1 uncultured Flavobacteriaceae bacterium
TACCAAAGCGTCATTTCGATACACTTCTCACAAGTTCGAAGCACTCAATGACCAAACCTCGCTATTTCTAAACACTGAGTGATTTCGCTGGAGGCGAATATGCGTTGTGCTGAGCCCGTCAAAGTATACCAAAGTGCCATTTTCGACAAACATTCAGGAAAAATCGCAAAGCATTCGGGAAGTGCTATACGTCAGCATCTATGATTTGTCACGACCAAAACCCCGAGCTCTTATTTCAGAAGTGTCCACGCATTTTTTGAAAAGCATCGGTATCTTTACCAACTAACATTCAACTAAAACTAAACTATTATGGTTAAGCACTTTTTAATTTTCGCTTTAAGCATATTCACCATATCAACGGCTGGTCTTGCACAGCATATGGAGCATGCCAAATCTAAAGAGCGCACTGCGCCAGCGTATTTAAGTGCTGCCGAACAGAAAGTTGCAGATATTTATAAAAAAGTCATTCCTACGGTGGTAACCATTTTTACCACCTCAGATAAGTATACGCAGGAAGGCGCTATAAAAAACAGAGGACAAGGTTCCGGAGTGCTGATTTCTCATGACTGTTATATCCTTACCGCTGCCCATGTCGTAGACGGTTCCAATAAAATATTGGTCAAAACCTATGACGGTCGTATGCGGGAAGCTACTATCTTGTTTAGTGAAAAAACAACAGATATTGCACTGTTACGTTTGGATCTACCCGATCCAACCTTAGCTCATGCCGTGTTTGGTGATTCAGATCAGTTAACGGTAGGACAGAATGTCTATGCTGTAGGAAGTCCGTATGGTTTGGAAAACTCCTTTTCTTCGGGAATCATTTCGGCTTTTAGAGGGTTTAATCAACTCTATGACGGTACCGTAAGTCTTGAATTTATTCAGACTGATGCTGCCATTAATTCGGGAAATAGTGGCGGACCTTTATTCAATTCTCAGGGAGAAGTCGTAGGTATTGCGTCTAGTATCTTAACTGTTTCCGGAGGCTTTCAGGGTATTGGGATGGTGGTTGCCATTAATACCGCAAAAGAATTACTTGCTTTTGAAGATCGCCCCTGGATCGGTGCAGAAAGTGTATTTCTCACCAAAGAAGAATTTTCCAAACTCTTTAATCTCGATATTCCTGCAGGGGGACTATTAGTACAACGTGTTGCGCCTAACAGTCCTGCGGCACGTGCAGGGATTCGCGGTGGTTTTATTTCGGCGCAGGTCGCTGGTCGCGAAATCCTTTTTGGCGGTGATATCATTCTGGAATTAGGTGGACAGGAAACCTGTCACGTAGACTGTGTAGAAGGTGCTAAACATAAGCTCGTTGATAAAGATAAGATTGACATACGCTACCTGAGAGAAGGTAAAGAATATGTTGTCTCCCTGGATATCTCGGAAACCAGACGTAATTTCCTGGTAAGTAACTGATGCGTTTGTTACTGGAAAAGCAAAGAAAATGAGTGTATCTTTACGGTATATTCATTGCTAAACCATCATCAATTGAAACCACCCTATTACGCTGTTATTTTTACCGCTACCCAAACCGAAACTATAGAAGGTTATGGAGAAACTGCTCAACTTATGGAAGAGCTGGCTAGTCAACAGCAAGGCTATTTAGGTATGGATCATGCGCGTAGTGAGATAGGCATTACCATCTCTTATTGGGAAAGCCTGGAAGCCATCGCGAGATGGAAGGCGCAAAAAGACCATCAAGAAGCACAGCACAAGGGGAAAACTACTTGGTATAGTCAATACACCATACGTATCTGCCGGGTGGAGCGCGAGTATCATTTTGAGAAGTAAT
>CAZPTJ010000177.1:0-1691 GCA_964589085.1 uncultured Flavobacteriaceae bacterium
TTTTTTGTAGGATGTATATCCTGATCATCATAATGTAAAGTAAGGATAGAGTGATCAAATTTCTTACTAGGTTTCAACTCACATAGATGTACACGCTCCTTATCATCGTTAAAGGTTTTGGCAAAAGTTTTAAATCGTTTTGCAGTACAGAAAATATCACCTTTAAAGCGTCCTGCTTTCATTGGACCGACTCGATCTAACTTGTCTTTAATAGTCTGGACTTCCTTATCGCTCATATGTACACCACCTGATTTGAACAGCGGTAGACTGGGTTGACTTGCAAATCCTGCAAGTACAGCATCATCGGCCATAAGTGAAATAGCAAAGGTTCCAGTGAGGCACATTCCGATAACAGCAACACCATCAACCTCATTATGATTTTTTACGCGTTGGCATAATGCACGTAACCAATCGACAATAGGACTAGTACGTTTTGAAGCAAACATATAGAACTCTTTACTGATACACACACGTACGAGGTTTCCACCTGCACTGGTTTTTCCTAAAGGTCCGAAAAGATGTGGTAATACAACCTGATAATCTCGAGCAACAAAACGATCTGCAAGTGCTAGTGTTTCCTGACCAATACCGGGCAATTCCTGGATGATGACAACTATTTTTCCTTCGCCTCTAGTATAGACATCATGAGTGATTTGAAATCCGGCTGAAGTAGGTGCAGAAAAAGTACTCTTAGAATAGTTCGATATTTGTGTGGGAATCATTAAGTGAGTTTTAGTATGCTAAATATAAGAGAAATAGCGTCTATTTGACAAAAAGATTTTCAGAAATTTATAGGCCTCGACAAGCGGTGAGATTCTGTCGTTTTAGTTACTGCTAAAAGAGAAGTTTCTTTTTTAAAGGAGATAATAGGATGCGCTATATTATAATATTTGTGCCAGTAACGGAGCACCTTGTTTCAAACTATAGACGTTTTTAAAACCTAAGTTCATAAGTTGTTCTGTAGCCTTTTTACTTCGTATTCCCGATTGACAAAAACAAACAAAGATCTTGTCTTTATTCAAATTTTCTGCAGTCTGTTCTAGTGTATTTAAAGGAATATACAATGGATTTAAATCCTCTATCTTGGGTCGTTCTTGGGACTCTCTAACATCAATGTATTGTACATCTTTTAATTGAAACGCCTCATCAAATGTAATTTCAGGAATATCGGGATTAATACCACAAAAAACATCATAATTGTATGTTTCAAAGTGATCTTTACGTTGGAATACCTCATTAATAACCTCTTGATTTCTAGCAATCTTTAATGAAGTCATTTCAGTAGTTAATGTATTGATCAATTTGATACTACCTGAAGTTACATTTCCAATACCCAAAATTATTTTGACAACCTCATTTGCCTGTAATGTTCCAATAATTCCGGGAAGAACTCCTATAACCCCAATCTCACTGCAGGAAGGTGCATCTCCCGGTGCTGGGGGATCAGGAAACAAACAGCGATAGGAGGGGCCATTCTGATAATTAAAAACAGCGACCTGTCCTTGAAATTTATAAATAGCTCCGTACACTAAAGACTTATTTGTTAGAATACAAGCATCATTTACGAGATAACGTGTACTGAAGTTATCAGAACCATCAACGATAATATCATAGTCCGAAAATAAAGACAGTGCATTTTTTGTAGTCAACCTTTCTGTGTAGGGAACAATTGAAATGTCAGGATTTAAATC
>CAZPTJ010000177.1:1791-6837 GCA_964589085.1 uncultured Flavobacteriaceae bacterium
TAGCGTTCAACTTCTTTTGGATTCATAGCAATTATTCTAATACAAAAATAAGGAGAACGCTATAGTATGGCTTTCAAATTATGATTTTGTTATCAGATCGTTTTGATTTCTAAATACCAATTGTTCGTCAAAGGCATCCAATAAAATGGTACTATCCGTATGTAAATCACCTTTTAAAATTTCTTTGGACAAGGCATTGAGAACTTCTTTTTGAATGGTACGTTTGACAGGACGTGCACCATATTCAGGTTGGAAACCACGTGCTGCAAGATAGGCTATGGCTTCATCTGTAGCATCTAGCGTTATTTGTTGTGATTCCAACATTTTAGCAACTCCTTTTAATTGTAACTGCACAATCTCGGCAATATGCTTTCGCGAAAGCGGAGTAAATAGGATCATATCATCTATTCGATTGAGAAATTCAGGTCTGATGGTTTGTTTGAGCAAACCGAGTACTTCAATTTTTGCAGCGTCCATGGCGGTATCAACATCAGGAATCGTTTGAAACTTCTCCTGAATAATAAGACTTCCCATATTAGATGTCATTATTATTATCGTATTTCTGAAATCTGCCGTACGACCTTTGTTATCAGTTAATCTGCCTTCGTCCAATACTTGCAATAGTATATTAAAAGTATCAGGATGCGCTTTTTCAATTTCATCTAATAGTACTACTGAATAAGGTTTACGTCTTACGGCCTCTGTTAACTGCCCTCCTTCATCATAGCCCACGTAACCTGGAGGTGCGCCTACTAAACGACTTACAGCATGGCGTTCCTGATACTCGCTCATATCAATACGAGTCATTGCATTTTCATCATCAAAAAGATAATCTGCCAGAGCCTTTGCCAGCTCTGTTTTTCCAACTCCTGTTGTTCCTAAAAAAAGAAAAGATCCCATGGGTTTTTTCTGGTCTTGTAAACCAGCACGACTGCGACGTACCGCATCACTTACCGCAATGATTGCTTCCTCTTGTCCCACAACTTTTTTACCCAATTCATTTTCAAGATATAATAGTTTTTCGCGCTCACTCTGCAACATTTTGGTTACCGGGATTCCAGTCCATTTAGCAACGACCTCAGCAATATCTTCATGGGTAACTTCTTCCTTGATTAAGGCAGTTTCCTGCTGCTCTGCCAATTGTTGTTGAAGTGTTTCCAGCGCTTCTTGTTCTTCTTGTATAATGCCGTAACGAAGTTCGGCTACACGGCCATAATCCCCATCACGTTCCGCACGTTCGGCTTCGAGTTTATAGTTCTCTATATTTTGTTTGGATTCCTGAATAAGATCTACTACTTTTTTCTCGCTTTGCCATTTGGCATTGATCGCATTGCGTTCTTCTTTCAGATTAGCCAGATCGGCATTCAATGATTTTAACTTGACTTCGTCCTTTTCCCGTTTGATGGCTTCAATTTCTATTTCCAATTGCATAACCTTGCGATCCAATACGTCCAGTTCTTCAGGCTTAGAATTTATTTCCATACGCAATTTTGCCGCAGCTTCATCCATAAGATCAATAGCCTTATCCGGCAAGAATCTACTGGTGATATATCGCTGGGAGAGTTCTACGGCAGCAATGATTGCATCATCTTTAACCCGTACTTTATGATGAGCTTCATATTTATCTTTGATACCTCGGAGTATGGAAATAGCACTTTCGGTATCTGGCTCATCTACATATACTTTTTGAAAACGACGTTCCAGGGCTTTGTCTTTTTCAAAATATTTCTGATACTCATCCAGTGTGGTGGCACCTACGGCTCGCAACTCACCACGTGCAAGAGCGGGTTTAAGAATATTGGCAGCGTCCATAGCGCCCTGACCACCTCCAGCACCTACCAGTGTATGAATCTCATCAATGAATAATACGATATCACCATTACTGGTGGTTACTTCTTTAATGACTGATTTTAAACGTTCTTCAAATTCTCCTTTAAATTTAGCCCCAGCAATTAAAGCGCCCATATCTAAGGCAAAAATTTGTTTGTCTTGTAAATTTTCAGGAACGTCACCATCAACAATGCGATGAGCTAATCCTTCGGCAATTGCCGTTTTTCCAGTACCTGGTTCTCCGACGAGAATAGGATTGTTTTTTGTGCGACGAGATAGAATCTGAAGAATGCGACGTATCTCTTCATCACGACCGATTACAGGGTCAAGTTTTCCCTCACGAGCTAGTGTATTAAGGTCTTTGGCATATTTCTGTAAAGCATTGTATGTTTCTTCTGCATTTTGAGAAGTTACTCGATCTCCTTTTCGTAAGGCCGTGATAGCCGCTTCCAGTTCCTTTTGAGTAACGCCTTGATCTTTGAGGATTTGTGCGATTTTACTTTTTGTTGAAAAAATAGCCAACACAAGATGTTCAACAGACACGTAAGTGTCATTCATTTTTTTTGCTAAAATGCTAGCTTCATTAAGTGCTTTTGCACTTTCTCTGGAAAGTGCAATATCTCCTCCAGATACTTTTGGAAAGCTTTCTAAAGTACTGTCATTGATTTGTTTTACAAGGGAAACATTGACATCTAATTTTTCCAATAAAAATGGAAGTACGTGCTCATCTACCTGCAAAATACCTTTGAAAACATGTTCGTTTTCTATATGTTGATGGCCAAACTCTTGCGCAATCTGTTGTGCTTGTTGAATGGCTTCTTGTGACTTTATTGTGAAATTATTGAAGTTCATTTATATTGAATTTCGATTGTTTATGGGTACTAAGTCAATTGTTGTTCCAATAAGACGTAGAGGACAAATTGACATTTTTTTAAACGTTTTAAATGACTTTTTGACATTTGACAAGATTTAACTTTATAAATGATAAGATCAACCTGATTCAGCTTGTTATCACAATAGTTTTTAACGTACATTTGTTCAAAAAAATTATGGGATTGTTTGGGAAATTGTTTGGAACAACTAATGAAAATTCAAATAAAGAAGAACGTATGGCTATTCCATGGAAACGCTTAACAAGTATTGATCAATTAAATACTATCGTTGAAAATTCAAAGAAGAAACCTATCGCCATCTTTAAACACTCTACAAGTTGTGGTATTAGCGGAATGGTTTATAGAGGTTTAGAAAGTCAATATGATATCCCTGAGGAGGCTCTAGATATTTATTATTTAGACCTTAAAGCGTATCGGGAAGTGTCTAATGAAGTGGCTGCACGATTTCAGGTATGGCATGAAAGTCCACAAATGATTCTTATTAAGAATGGACAGACCGTATACCACGATTCACATGGAGCGATAACTGTTCTCGCTTTACGTTCTCAATTGGCTTAAGAGAAAAAAACATTTTTTTTAGGGGAGCATAAAATCTTCTATATCTCCTAATGCGTTAGGATCAGTACCGTTTAGAGCGATTAAACGAAGACCGGTAGAACCATCTTCCCTAACAGCTATAATCACAATATTATCACGTATTCCACCTCCCATACCGCTGGCAATTAAGGTGATATTGTCAAAAGAATCATGCATGAATTCACTGCCATTTGGAAATGCACCTAAATCACCTGAGAAAAAGAAAACATCACTATTAAGTGTAGTAAACAATGGAACAACTTCACTCCAGAAATTGACACTCTCTGCTCTGCCATCAACAGAATTAGGCATAACACCATTATATTCATTATCGGGAGACCACCATAATACTTGATGAAAGAAAACAAAAATATTGTTAACATCACGATTTGCATTAATAGTATTTTCGAGAAAAGTTAATTGATCTCCAGAAATATTCCAATTATCAATATTGGGATCCAGAATAATAAACAAATCCGATTCGTGAACAAAACTGCTATAAGTACGACCGTATCGGGATTCAAAGAGCTCTCTATCTGTGATATCATGATTACCCGCAGCGAAGAATACGGGTTTGTCTAATTCGGTAATATCAGCATCAACCTCATTCCAATTACGTTCATTACTTTCAATAACGATATCACCTGTAAAAACTCCAAAATCAATAGAAGAAACATTGTTAATAAAATCAAATTTTGCCTTAAATGGAGGATGCAACCCTTCATTGTCTACCCCAGGTTTGCCAAGAGTGTGTCCGGCAATGTAAAAGGAATATCTAATATCACCTGTATCATCATCATCAGTATTTAGTTGCTCTTGTTCTTCATCCTGTTGTTCATCCTGATCGCCCGGATCTATTACAACTTGTTCTGCTACTACTTCTTGAACAAAAATAATTTCTTCTTTCTGACAGCTTATCAAAGTACCGAATGTTATTAAAGATACGATGAGTGTTTTATAGAGGTAATTTAAATTCATCACTTAATTATTTGCGGTCAATAGATAATTTTCCTGCACCCATAAGACCAATAGCTATAAATCCTATCAAATATAAAATGGCTTTTTCCTTAGTGCCAATGTCGTCTTTGGCATGGTATATAAAACCAGCAACAAACATCGTAATAATAACAGGAATTGCAGCAAGTCGTGTTTTAACACCCAATATGATTAACATAGGACATATAGCTTCTCCAATAACGGCCAAAATAAGAGAGGCAGCTGCTCCAATCCCTATCGGATCTGCAAACTCCATATTTCCTGAAAATAGTTTCATCAACTTAGGAATACCATGAGAAAGCATCATACCAGACATTCCTACTCGAAGTATTAAAAGTCCCGAATCTGTATTTCTGGCCATTAGAAAATATTTTGGTTGACACGCTAAAGTTAAGAAAAAGTATGCTGTGTTAAAAAAATAATAAGAAATCTATCGAAAATAATTTAAGGAATATAAGGTTTTTAACTAATAATTGTTAAAAAAAGAAGCTTTGAAAGTCAGTAAATGAGATAGTGTAATTTGTTTTAAAATCAAATAGTTAACAATCATTAGTTGTAATTATGATAAGGTTAAGAATCATCAAAAAACAATACATTTTTTTGAATATAGATTTAGACATAATCTTTTATCATTTTTATCCATTATTGCTAATAAAAAAAGATAAAAACAACCGTAAATCAGACTACCTTAACATATATTAAACCCAGATTATGCATTAGAAAATCTATTACAACTTGAAAGTGCTGCAAA
>CAZPTJ010000178.1:0-6820 GCA_964589085.1 uncultured Flavobacteriaceae bacterium
GGACATACGACGTCCGAGACAATATCTATCTTGATCTTTTCTTTCATCAATGCTTTTCTTTTGGAGCTGTAAGCCGTTTATAGAGCTCAAAGGCACTGCGTTCTACCCAATTACGGGTGATCTTTCCGTCTTCGATCTCCAAGATCGAGATAACAGTAAACCGTATAGGAGCTCCATCTGGTTCGGTCCCGAACATTCCCTTATTGATTCCAGTTGCGTGAATCCTTGTGATAACACGCCTTCCATCATCGGTAACAAGCATCTCCTGGGGGACGTTTCTTAGATCACCTACCAGATCCTGCATTCCAATAATCCATTTTTTAAAATTATCCCTTCCTGAGAGACTCTTTTCATCTGTGGTAATCTTGAAATCCTCACTAACGAGCTCATCAACGGTTTCAATTAGGTATGGGGGGTTCCATACTTCCGTAAAAAAACGGGTGGCCACTTCCTTGCTTTGTTCCTTTGTAGTGGTTTGCGTCCACATTATGGAACTTATTAAGAGTGCGAAAAGCAATACTATTGATCGTTTCATTATTCTAAATTTTAAATTGAACATTATATCAGAATTAGTGGTTTGTCCTTTGGTATTTATGATCGGTTTCGATTCCAGCATTTCGCCTTTTACTTCAAATACTGTGGAGACTTTGGCATTCTTTGATAGTCTTCCATATCATGTTGAACGAACACATCTGCGTTTTTCTCTTTGACAAAGACCTCAAAGACATCCATACTTTTTAAGGTGGCATCCACATCGATATTGAAAACAGGTATTCTACGGTGCTTCCTATTTTCTTTTAAGTGATAAAGGTCTCCCGATAAAAGAACAGGACCATGTTCAGGTAGGTCTATATACAGTACTTGGTGTCCAGGGGTATGTCCCGGCATGAGTTTGATCACCACACTTCCATCTCCAAAAACATCATGGTCCCCATGGAGTTTTTGGACTTTGGTCAGCTCCTTGACCTCATTGTAACGTTCCATATTATCTTTTTTGAACTCATCGCTGTTTATGAGGTTATATTCAATGTCCTGAACCAGCCATGTAGAGTTCTTCAAGAGATTTGCATGACCGGTATGGTCATTATGCCAGTGGGAAAGCGCAATGTACTTGATATCATCAAGGGTCATTCCTATGGATTTCAATTGATCAACTGTGTGTTTGTTTCGAGAAAATATAAAATCCTGCGTCGCATCGGCAGGCAGGGCCGCATCGATCAAGTCTTCGGTAATACCAGCGTCCCACATCAAATTGCCCTTGGGATGGCTTATCACATAATACGGTGATGGCAGTTTAGCGGATTGTCCGCGATATACTGTGTCCAGAGAAAACATTTCTAATTTGTTTACCTGTACCGAACCTCCGTCAAGAGTGTAAAGTTTCACTTCAGGTTTAGTGACCTCTGTTGGAACGGTAGTAGTTGTATCTTTCTTGGTTTCTTTACAAGAGGAGAATAGCGCAATTATCATCAATAATCCTAGTAATTTTTTCATGACGTTGTTTTTTAGTGTTCTCTATCGGCGAAATTTTATTTGGCAAATGTACCTTTAAGAAGAAGATTTGTGTTAACCAAAATCAAATGATAAATGATCAAAATTTAATGTTTTCGGTTTCATTAAATTTTTTTGGTTTGGGACAGACAAAAATTGTTTTGCATACTTCCAAAAGAAATGATTTGCCCTAACGCTAAAGTCTTATTGAGAAAGTTGATAAGATTGATTATTTTAAATCATACTATTGAAAATTCACAACGCTATCCAAAGCATCATTGGCCTCTTTATGGATAAAGTTGGCTTGGTAATTTATTGTAGTTTTCAAATCACTATGGCGATATAATTTCTGGAGCATAAGAAGGTGTATCGAGTTCCCAGCGATATTGCAAATGGATGTCTCACTATGTGCATAATTACTTTCTGATAGGAGAAGTTTATCCTACGCATAGTTAAAGGGACTTCTTTTAGTGCTACTTCACATAAAAATTGAGATGCAACCTCGACTTTTTTATTCCTATAAATTAATTATTTAAATACACGATATAGGTCAAACATTTTAGGTGTAGAGACCAGTTTCTGAAAAAAAAAAGATAATTTTTAATCAATTAATGAATTATTAGTACTTTTAAGGATGCGAAATCCCATGGGTAAAACCATAATTAGTCTTCTTTTTCTTTCGGCTTTTCTGTTCTTACGAGTAGCCAATGCGCATGCGTTTTCCCATTTTTCAGAAGATGATATTGATACTGATTGTGAATTGTGTGAAATCATTAGTGTTACGCAGGAACTCACACCATTTGTAGATCAGTCTCATGAGGATACAACTCCTGATCATGTTGTTTTTCTTGAAATTAACACTCAAAATTTAGGATATGAGGAGCCTCGTTATTTAATTGTATCACCTCTTTCTGTATATAACAAGCCTCCACCTCTTTCATAAGGTATTGTAAGTTTTAAGGGACTGCGTCCACAACGGCGATTAGTTTTAATACAACTTTTGGTTTCGGACTACCTTGTTTTAAGTAACTACTTGTTTGCTTGGTATCATAAATATATTAATGATAGCAATTTCTGCAGTTCTTGTGTCGAGTTATTAAACATCCATTAAACCAATTAATTAACAATTCAAAACACACTTATTCAAGTGAGAGGTCTACGTTTTAGGTTTTCATCCGTAAACATCATAAATCATGATTATTACTAACAATCTTACAAAGAAATATAGCAATTAAATGACTTTTAAGTTAATACGAAGATGAATAGATTAGTGTTAATATTGAATATTGATTTTTTTTCAATAGTTCATCTTCTAAGGGCCCAGGGAGGAGGGAAAAAATTTCTCTCCCCTGAGGAGCCCATTACTTTCATTATGAATGTAATACCAAAACAATTTTGACATGTTATTTCGATCCATTATAGCAATTCTTATTTGTATAGTATTGATTTCCTGTAAAGAAGAAGTTGCGGAAGAAAATGAATCTTTCTTAATTGAACGAGAAAAGATTGATACAGCGTTTGGGTATGGTATATCCGGAGTATTATTTGATCATTTATATATTGTTGTAGACAGTCTTACCTATGCTGGCTTAACTCAAAATAGGATATGGCAGAATGGTTACGCTACTTTAGATACTGGATTACCACACTTTGAATCGCTGCTTGAAAATACAACAACCTGTTACCTAAGAGGACATAAGCATTATATTGAGATTTTAGGACCTAATAATGTGTACAATGAGCCCGTAGGGAAAAGTGGTCTAGGTTTTATGTTGAATAATAAAGGAGAGCATTTTCATCCAAAGGTCAAACCAAAAATGAAAACATCCAAAGATTCCTTTCTCTACGCATCAGAAACAGTACAAATGCCCGTAGGCGATAGCAAGGAAACATGGTTTAAGGCATTTTATACACCTAGTCCAGGAACAGCATTACATACTTGGTACGGCTTCTATAATCCAGCTTTTTTAAATAGTTTGGGTAGTCAAGAATATAACTCCTATGTGAGAGAAGACTATCTCGAAAAAACATACAATAATGATAAGCTTTTCCAAGGAATTAATGCAATAGAGCTTAATTGTACATTGAATGATTATTTGCGTATCGGTCAGGAATTGGGGAATTTGAAATGCAAACTCTTAGAAAAAGATGGAACAACTATGACTATCGCAGGCGGTGATATTGCTATTACGATTTCATTATCTGATGATATTGAATATAGCCGCATTACTAAAATATATTGCCAATTGAATCAAACAGATGATAGTGTGACTCATTTAGGAAACCTTATCATTGAGAATCAAGGTGTCGAATCGATTTGGAACCTAAATAAATTACATAATACAAACACGCAAACCTTACAATAATTATTAAAACAAATAGAATGATAAACAACAGATCTAAATTGTCAATTATACTTATATTATTTTTAATAATAATAGCCTGTAAAGAGCAAAAGGAAAACTCGAATGAAAAGGATACTATTACTGAAGAAGTAGAAATGAGCAAGGGAAACAAAGCTGATCAAATAGTGCTTGAAAAACTACAGGATTCTCCGGCTTATAGTGATGCTGCTTTGGTTTTACAAAACCCTTCAAATCTCAAAATAACTAGTGAAGGCGAAATTGATTTTGCTTTTGAAGTTGAAAATTATGAACTAGGTGCTCAAACCGATAGTCCAAATGCAACGTTGTTAGCGAACTCTGGTAAAGGACAACACATTCACTTTATATTGAATAATCAACCGTATTCAGCACATTATACATCTTCTTTTAAAAAGGAAATTCCAGATGGGGTTCATCACTTAGTAGCGTTCTTAAGTCGCTCATATCATGAATCCGTTAAAAACGAGAGATCGGTAGTGGTACAAAAGCTCGAAATAGGAACTAATGTAGAAGATTCAAAGAGTTTAGATGTAGAAGCACCTACGTTAATCTATAGTCGACCTAAAGGAGAATACAGTGGTAAGGACACAGAGAACCTGATGTTGGACTTTTTTGTTTTGAATACGACGCTTTCAGAAAATGGTAATAAGGTAAGAGCTACAGTAAATAATCAAGAATTTATAATAACCGAATGGGCTCCGCAAGTGCTAAAAGGACTGCCTAAAGGCGAGATTACAATTAAATTAGAATTGGTAGATGCACAGGGAAATCTAATACCTGGGCCATTTAATAGTGTTACCCGCACCGTTATGCTAAAAGAATAATCAAATAAATCATCAAAGTTGATGGAAAATCATTTTTCAAAAGAACATGAATTAAAACGTAAAGTACGTGATTAAAGCAATTAATTATAAATTTAAATCTGATATTCTGGGTTCGGCCGCTAGTAGTTTATGTTTAATACACTGTCTGGTAACACCTTTTTTATTTATGGCTCATACAAGTCATGTACAAGGGCATCATACGTATCCCTTGTGGTGGGGAGTGCTGGATATCTTCTTTATTGGGGTATCCTTTATAGCGGTTTGTTGGTCGGCAAAAAACACTTCAAAAAAATGGATGCGTTATGCCTTATGGTTCAGTTGGGGATTTCTTGCATTCGTTATCATAAATGAAAAAATAAGCATCGTTCATCTTGCTGAAACGATGATCTATATTCCCTCAATTGCTCTTGTTGTTTTGCATTTATATAATAGAAAATATTGCCAATGCCGGGATGAGACCTGTTGTACTATAAATTAGGTTACATAGGATGATCTGTATTTTCAAGACTACAGATGTTGTTATCCTATGTTATTTTTTGAATGAAGCCTTTCTGAGTCACTTAAAAATTAGCCAGATTCAGGAACTATTAACTTAAATCGTAGGGATTCGACTCGCTTCATTTGTAAAAACCTTCAAGGAAACTTGGAGGTTTTTTATTTTATTTTTTTGCGCTAAAACATATTAAGCTTGTAACCTTTTTCAAAGTTGTTTTGTCAAATTATTGTGGAGTTGCTATCTTAGATTGGACAATAGATTGAGTTATTATCTTACTTGATTTTAACTTAGAGAATTATGAGACAAAAGGCACGTTATTTCACGTTAGAATTTAAGCAGAAGACAGTAGAATCATTCAACTTAAAGTCTAAAATTTTGTTGCATGTCCATTTATGTTAAGCTCATCTTACAAGTACGAAGGTTAGATGTTTTAAAATTCCCTTAAATTTTCCTGTTTTAACTATCGGGAGAATGTAGTGTCCGTATCTTTAGGGTAATTAAAAAAAGAAAAGACTATGAGTACATTACGTTTAGGAGATACTGCTCCTGATTTTACTGCGCAAAGCTCTGCTGGCGAGATTAATTTTCACGAATTTTTAGGTGATAGTTGGGGCGTGCTTTTTTCACACCCTGCCGACTATACCCCCGTTTGCACGACGGAGTTGGGAACAGTAGCCAAGTATACCGAAGAATTTAATAAACGCAATACCAAAGTGTTGGCCTTAAGTGTTGACGGCGTGCAATCCCACGAAGGTTGGATAGCCGATATCAATGAAACACAAGACACAACCGTAAATTTTCCATTAATTGCCGATGAGGATCGTAAAGTATCCGAATTGTATGATATGATTCATCCCAATGCAGATGCAACCATGACGGTACGCTCTGTATTTATTATTGATCAGGATAAGAAAGTTAAATTAATGATTACCTATCCAGCGTCTACTGGAAGAAATTTTGATGAGATTTTACGAGTTATTGATTCCCTACAATTAACAGCTTATAAAAAAGTAGCGACTCCAGCCAATTGGGTACAGGGTGATGATGTAGTGATCAGTCCTGCAGTAAGCAATGAAGATGCCGCAACCATGTTTGAAAAAGGATTTACAGAGGTAAAACCCTATTTAAGAATGACGCCACAACCGTAAGAAAAACACTAAGATTAAAACAAAAAGTGTGATCTATTCAATAGATCAGGCTTTTTGTTTGAAAATCTGGGTCAAACTGTTTCAAAATTACCATAAGAAGAAGGTAGATGATTATTTTGAATGTTTGTATTTCTTGAAGTTTGTATACTGTAATTAGTAATTAACGTGAGTTCGATATAACTACATTGTCAAATAGAGTTGTTTAGTATCGACAAAATTTTGTTTTAAAGGCGGTTTTTCTCTTTGAAGTTGTATGCTATTAGTGCGGCAAAGATATTGTTGAAATAGTTGATTACACTTCGATGTCTTGAATGTTCTATTTGACAGATGTTTTTAAATTGATCAAAGATGGTCTCTATGATGGCTCTTTTCCTAAGATGATATGCATCACTTAAAGATGTCAAAAGTTTAGTTTTCATATTGGATGACTTGTATAGCTAAATCAATATAAAATAACACTCCTATTTTGAATAAAAA
>CAZPTJ010000179.1:0-6771 GCA_964589085.1 uncultured Flavobacteriaceae bacterium
TATATAATCTTCCTCCTTGTGCGATCAGATGTTCCCATAACTGCTGTTCAAAATAAGCTCGGGATAATAAATACCCATGGCCGTATACAGATTTAATAAACTCTTCCTGTTCCAAATCGATAGTGCCCCAACAGCTTTTATTCCCGTAATAAGCCAAATGCTTTTTATCTTCTACCAAATGGAATATCCCCATCTTTTTAAGTAAGGGTTTTGCATTGGGAGGAATTGCTTCTCCTGCTTTGTGTAGAGGCGTTGTATTTGCTTCAATAATACAATTAGAAATACCTCTGGCTCGTAGACTTAAAGCAGTGGCGATACCCGAAGGACCGCCACCTATAATAATCACCTGATAATCGGTTTGATTATCGCTCATCCCTTCGTAAGGTTCTTCTTTTCCTGGTACTTTTTGGGGCTTCAGCTCGTATAGCGGCGACTTTCTTGGCAGCGTCCTTAAGACTCTCTACCATGAACTTCTCTCCAACGGCACTGATACCATCCAATTCTTCAATCTTTACGATCGATTTTTCATCACCTTCAGCATATAGAACCTGTGCATATGTTGGATCCGGATCACCTTCATCAAAATTCCTTCCTTTTTCTACCCAGGAAACTTCTGGTAAAAAGCCATCTTCATTATGAGGAATAGGTGCTTCCTGTTTTGTAATGATTCCCAATTGATGCCATTCTTCTACCATATTGGTCAAACGTTGTAAATGGTCGGCTTCAATATCTCTTAACCAGTCCTGGCGATAGTCCAAATGTTTTAAGCGTTGCGCAATAGGTACATTTCCTGCTTGCATACGTAAATAGCCATCTTCTGCCAGAACCTGATTGGGTACTCTTGCCGCCCAAAAGGATGGCAACGGTAAATAGGTAGAGGTCGTGTATCCAGATAAGCAACTGGCTTCATCTGTTTGCCAGGGTACTCCCATCCAGCGTGTTAGTGATCCGGGGCCATTGGCCGAAAAGGGACCATCAGGAGATAAAGCAATCTCCGGAGTTAGTACATCCCCAAAATCTAGGGGTATTTGCTCTCCTTCCGGAAGCACTTTTAGACGATAGGGTTCTTCCCACATATGTTCAATACGCATAGTCCAGGTTAGTTCAATCCCTGGATGGAATGGTCCTCCTAAACAGTCTTCCAGTGAAGCTTGATTTAGCGCATGGATTTGCTCCGAAAGAGAAAGTTCATCAAAAGCCAATGGTTTCTGAGGTTTTCCAGTCGTAAAATCACCTTTACTCCACTGCTTTAAACGGTTGTATTGAGTGACCGTTATGGGCAGGTCATCTAAGAAAATATTAGAATAATCTCCAAACCCATCTCCATAGAAAGGAGGAACCTGTTCTGGTGCATATTTTGTGGATTCCGGATCTCTAAACCATTTAAAAACGCGTTGACGATGATATTTTGAAGCTTCTCCAGGGTCTTTTAATACTTCAAGAATTTTGGGATTAGTAAAATCTGAAGGGGAGTTTTTACCGAACAACATAAAGAACCCAACATTAACCCATTGGGTATTCGTCATTCGTTCCAAAATGGGATAGATATCCCTCCAGAATTCAACACCGTCTTTTGATCTATTGGGATATCTCATTTCATGAATGAATAGATTTTCAACCACATCATTCATGGTAACAACACCGTATAATCCTTGACCAAAATTAGGAGGAGTCACAGCTACCATTGCCGGTTTAGCTTCAAATTCTTTTGATTTTAATGTTACCGTAGCCCGCACTACTCCATCACAAGTATCATCATGCCAACCACTGTTATTGGCAAATGTGGTAATCGGAAGATTATCCTGGGATTGTGCATCTCCATCTCCAGCAAAAAAGAGGAGTCTTCCGGCTTCATCAGTTTCTATATGTCCTAAATCGACATTGGTTCCGTAAAATTTTCCATCATCAAAATGATGTTGATCATCACGTACATTTTTCCCCCATATGGATTTAGGGCTTGGCTTAATCGCCAGTTGTTCACGATAACCTCCTACTACATCATTATTTCTTCGTATAGAGGGAATGGCATATTTTTTACCCAAATCCATAGCATTATTAAACTCATACCAGGCTGGTTTTACATTGGCCACATGAACTCTCCAAGTGATATCGGCTTCCTTATCTGTGAGCTCTCCAAGAACCTCTCCATTATCATCAAAAGCATAAACTCTAAAACGAGCTACCTCTTTTTTAATACGTCCTTTGTCGTCTTTAAAACCTCCCTTAGGAACTTTTGATATTCCTGGTTGTTCTGGTGCTAAAAAATGTTCAGGTGAATTCCCTATTCGTGCTATTCCTATAGGTGGATAAATAGCAACATAACTAATGTCGTCTGTTTTCATGAGTGTTGGTTATATTTTCCTTGTATAAAAATGAGAAAATATAATTACAAACCAGACACATTACAGCTTTTAATTTAAAATTCAATTGGTTACCCGATATGATATTCAACAAAAAGCATTATAAGAGTAACGCATATTACTTAGGTCGTAAGAAAACTCAATATTAGATATAAACATACTGTAGTCCTACCCCGAGACTACTCAGCATAAAACTTTTTTATAAAATAAGTATACTTCAATGATGTTTAGAATAAAGGCGTTGAAAAAAGACATAAACGCCCATTAAATTATAAATATATTATTACTGTAGCTTGACTTTTACGGCATTCATTCCTTTCATCCCTTTTTCAAGTTCAAAAGAAACTTTGTCATTTTCGGCAATTTTATCAATTAATCCACTTACATGGCAGAAGTATTTTTCTTGATCTGCACTATCAATGATAAAACCAAAGCCTTTAGAACTATCAAAAAAGGAGACTTTCCCTTTTCGAACAGGGTCAATTTCTTCCTTTTCACTTTCTAATGTCTTGGGAACACTAACAGCAATATCCTCTAATTCTATTTCAACTTTTAAAGAAGGATCAGGTGGAGTATCAGTCAATTGACCATTATGATCTACATAAGCAAACTCAATTCCTTTTTTACCGTTCTCCTTAGCCTCAGCCTTTCGGGCTTCCATCTTCTTTCTTTTATCTTCTCGCTTTTTTAAGCGTTTTTTTTCTTTTTCACTCTTGTTAAAGGTCTGCTGTGATTTTGCCATTGTATGTATTAATTCTTGTTTTAAAATTATTGAGATTAATTATAATACTTATTTTTTAATTTAGGATACTTTTCCGCATTATTTTTTTTAACAATTATCATTAAAGATCATTTTGAACTGCATGAAACAGAAAAGCCCATCATACCTGATGGGCTTTATTAAACTTGAAGTATATGTATTAAATAACTTTTACGTTCACTGCGTTTAATCCTTTGTTTCCTTCTTTTAGATCAAATTCTACTTGATCGCCTTCACGAATTTCGTCAATTAATCCAGAAATGTGTACAAAATGATCTTTGCTAGCACCTTCTTCGGTAATAAAACCAAATCCTTTAGAATCGTTGAAGAATTTTACTGTTCCTTTGTTCATTGTAATGTAATTAAATTTATAATGTAATATATACTGCAAAGATGACGCCATTAATTTAATAATGGGTAGATTAATTCATTAGTTTTCAAATTATAAAGAAAATATGCCTATTTGTCACCTAAAAAGACCTTAACCTTTTAGCTTTAAATCTTGTTAAATAGATTCTTTTTTAAGATTCATCGATTCATCCACATCTTAAAATCAGAGGTCTTAGGTCTGCTTACGATAAATTCCTGATCTCTTGAATGTTCCATAGTTAATTTCAAGCGATGATTAAAGTAAGGTTCTATCTTACCAATAGCCTTTCTAGCGACAATCTGCCCTCTGTTTATACGATAAAAGAGTTGTACATCCAATGTATTATATAATTGCTCAATCGTCTCTTCAATAATAAAACGTTTATTTAGGCTTACGCCAAAAGTGATACTCTCTTCAGAATATATATACAGAAGCTCAGAAATTTTAATTTGAACAAAGCCACTTCCCTCCTTCACCAAAATCCCTTTACGCTCTTGCGGAACTTGTATGCTTGTCAACAATTGCTTAAGAACATCCGAAGGAACGGAAGGTTCTCTATTAGATCGCATAAACTTATCAAGTGCGGTTTTCAAATCATCCTGTTGTATGGGTTTCAATAAATAGTCCACACTGTTTACCTTAAATGCTTGTATGGCATACTGATCAAAAGCCGTGGTAAAAATAATGGGAACCGCTAGTTCCATCTTTTGAAAAATTTCAAAACTTAAACCATCAGCCAATTGAATATCCATAAAAACAAGATCAGGCAACGCATGCTGCTGGAACCATATAATACTATCTTCAATAGTATCGATGATATCTAATAACTCATAATCAAATGCACAGGCAACCAATAGGTTTTCCAATTGACTCGCCGCGCGAGCTTCATCTTCAATAATTAATATCTTCATTGTCTAGATACTGTTTAGGTTGTTTTAATAAAGGGAGTTTAACAATAAACTGGTCACCATTATTTTGAATAATCACAGACTGATCAGACATCAATGCATAACGCTTTTCAATATTCTTTAATCCGAGCTTGGTAGAAGGTAGTTGGGTGGATTTAAGTTGTAAATTGTTACTTATGACCAGTTGCTGATCCTCTATACTCACCTGTATGTGTAGAGGTTTCGCTTTAGAAACAATATTATGTTTTATAGCATTTTCCAGCAGGATTTGTAGGCTCATAGGCACAATAAGCTCTTCTAATAACAATTCTGGGATATTCCAGGATACATTCAAGTTTGTTCCAAAACGTTCCGATTGAATATGGATGTACGCTCGTGCAAATTTCAATTCATCACGTAATGATATACGGTTCACATTTCCAGAGTCCAAAATAAAACGATATACATCGGCAAGTTTATCTACAAATTCTTTAGCATCTTCTTTAGGGTTTTGATCAATGATATCACGTAACGTATTTAAACTATTAAAGAAAAAATGCGGTTGTGCCTGATTACGTAGTGCATCTAATTGAGCTTCTACAATAGCCTGCTTTGCTTGCTCTTCCTCTCTGATAGACGCTTTCAATTTTGTGTAAAAGTATACAGCTTCATACATGGCAAGGACCATTACGCAGATAATAAAGATGGGAACTAAAACCTGAGAACGTTCTATCGGATTGTAATGAGCACCTTCTACATTAAAGAACACATAATTTAATAAGATATTCCCCAGATAATCTACAAGGAATACCGTTATCAGTAATGCGCCAATCATAATAACAACACGTTTCATGACATCCTGGAGTGCTGGATATTTCTTTCGGAGAAGAATGATGGTAGGTCGCACGATAAGCCAATAACAGGTAGAAAAAAACAGAGAAACGCTCCAATTGATAATCGCTTCTCCAAAAGAATGCTTAAAAAACGAATTGGTGAAAATATAATCGGTAACAAAGCTGAGGATAATAATGCCCGCAATGACAAACCAAAAGTCATCAAAACCCAGATAGTGTATACGTTTCTTCTTGTTAAGTAGCATAATGTCACATTTATATATTCAGCAAGGGTATTCCTTGCTTTGCCTGATAAAAAGTATACCCTATCCATCCACTATATAGCAATCCAAATAAGATGACAACTATTGTAAGATATTTAGGTGAGGGTTTCCAGTTTTTATATAGGCTTAACGCGAATAACGGAATTATTTGGATGCCATGCAATCCAAAGAAATGTGCAATACGTAAGTCTCCGGTCACAGTACTCCAATTCACCAAAGGAAGCCCTGCTCCTCCATCTACCATTCCGACATTATGCGCCATTTGACTAATCATCTGTCCTCCTACCCAACTACCAAAGAGTACTACTATCCAGCCCATTAATAGTGCCCACTGTATAGGACGAGGCACTTTCAGTTTTAATCGTGCAGTATCTATAATAAACAATACCATGATAAGTACATTGATGGCGATTAGGATACCCATAGTTCCAAATAAGATACCATCAAGTAGTGATGATTGATTATAGTGCGATTGGATCCCTCGTGCAGCTTGAGTCACAATAATTAATATTTCCGGAAGTAAGGTCCAGGAAGTAAGATTATTTATGATATTCTTCTTTCGCTTAGAATAAGGATACAGAGTGATGAGATAGCCAACGGTAAGAATATATATACCTCCTGAAATACAAAATTTTAAAGGTTTGATCCAAACGTTCACGCCCATTAGGTTTCGTTCATCAACCAAAAGTCCAATGATACAGCCTACTCCCATTATAAAATGAATCCAACCAATCGTATATAGAATGGGGCTTGAAGTCTTTATAGTATGATGTAGATGCTTTAAATAATTCATGATTGCTATTTTTTGAAAGTTCGAATTACTATAAATAAGAGAAAACCGATAGGCCCTAGCATGAATGTTCCGAGAAGACAAGGTGCCATAAGGGCCTGATGAATATTTAGACTTCTATTTTGATCTATCATCCACATACCTACGAGCAGATCAAAAGCCAGATAGTGTACCCAGCCCGCTAAAACAGCCTGTTCTTGGGTAAATAAATTCATAACTGATGCTAGACTTCCAAAGTCAAGACCTCCACCGCTCTGTAGAGATATAAAAATATAGATGGCATAGATGAATGATAATGCAATGGGGATCACTTTATAGTCTATAAGAAATCTAGTTGCCTTCCATTTAGGTAAAAAGATTAAGAGTATCCACATAGGCATTACCATATAATTTGCAAGTGAAAAAACATCAGATGGGTTCATAAATATTCGTTTTAATCCGAATTATGCATTAGAACTTCGTAATGAAGTGCAAAACGACAATAAAC
>CAZPTJ010000180.1:0-6696 GCA_964589085.1 uncultured Flavobacteriaceae bacterium
TTTTTATTGCGCTTTCAGTCCTCATTGCGAAGTTCTACTGCATAATTCGGGTTAAGGATTAACCTATTTCCTGTGAAAAAGACACTGCACTGCGGTGTCTTTTTTTATTCTTTTTTAAAATGTTGAATGACTGTTAATTTTGATAAACATTGTTAGATATATAACAATTTCACATATTTTATATTAAAAAAATAGAATATATGTTAAAAAAAGTTAATTTTATATATTATTAATTTAACACTAATTCAAAATGAAAAAACAAATCAAATTTAAGAGCTACCTTTTAGGGTTAGCTATTATTGGGTTCGCTTCTTGTGAGCAAGAATCTGTAGATGAGGTACTTATTGAAGAAGAAGCAAATCTGACTACAGAATTTTACAGTTTTGATATCGGAGGTGAGCCAGTTACAGATGTTTCAATCCTCGCTCTTGTGGATCGACTAGAGCTCAACGAAGAAACTGTAACAGTAAACAAAAAATTAATGCAATATCCTGATGGTACTTCAGAAGAACGCATTATAATAGGTGGAGACGCATCAGTGACACTCCAGCAACTTCAGGAAATGGTAAATAATCCTGGCACACGTCAATACCGTACAAATAACCTTGTGACAGGCTCAAATCGTACGATTGATATCTTAGGTTTTACTGGCGGAAGTCAAGGCTTGTCTGGTAGAGCACGAAACGGGTTAAGAGACGCTGTCAGAAATTATAATAACCTTAGTGGTCATAACTTAAACTTTCGATTGACTTTTGGTTCTTCGCAAAATGCCATTGACAATGCAGATATGGTTGTTTTTGATAATTCCATCAATCAAGGTGGAGGCGGTGGAGGAAGCGCTGGTTTCCCTACTGGTGGAAGACCTCATAAATTTATTCAAATTTTTAATCTAGGATCTTTTTCTCGTAATGTACATGAGCATGTTATTACACATGAGATTGGACATTCAGTAGGTTTTAGACACACAGATTGGTTTAACCGTGCAAGCTGTGGTCAGAATACAAATGAAGGACAAGCAGGAGTAGGCGCTGTGCATATACCTGGCACACCAACAGGAAACAATGGAAGTTCTTTAATGAATGCTTGTTTTAGTGCTTCGTCAACTGGAGAATTTAATGGTAATGATCGTAGAGCATTACGCAGAATTTACTAACATAACACCGTAGTTTTTTATAATAAGTTGAAAGAGAAAGACTGTTCCTTAGAAGGGACAGTCTTTCTTATTTTATTTCTTCGGCACCATCTGCATGTATTGCAAAACGACCACGTTCTCTGGAATGTGTCTGATCATGTTTAGGCCAGGGCCATCCACCAAATTCTGTTTTTCGATATTCCATAATGGCGTCGTTAATCTCCTGATAGGTATTCATTACAAATGGACCTTGTTGTGCAATAGGTTCTCCTATAGGTTTGCCCTGGACAAATAGGAAAGAAGCCGTAGCATTTCCATTTTCAATAGTAATAGCTTTTTCTGAAACAAGATCTAACCCATGTTCCTGCGGAATTTCATAACCTTCTGTACGAATGACATCTCCTTTATAGAAAAACAGAGATCGGTTCAAGCCTGGACTATGCTGCGGTATTTTCCAGGAAACTCCAGCTTCCAATGTGACTAACCAAAGTTGTACTCCATTTTCGGTTTGTGCTGCCCAACTATCAGGAGCTGGCGATAATGCCTTTACTTCTCCATATTCTCCAGCAATAATCTTTACTTTAACACCAGTTTGATGAACAATGGGAATATCTTCAGACCATAACATCTTATAGTGTGGAGGGACCATTTTTCCAGCTTTCGGTAGGTTGAGCCAAAGTTGAAATAATAAGAGTGGATTTTCTTTTTCCTGATGGAGTAATGGAAACATCTCACTATGTTGCACACCCTTTCCGGCTGTCATCCATTGTACATCACCATCACCAAAGCGTCCGGCTGCTCCTAGAGAATCGCTATGATCTGCCATCCCTTCTTCAACGATGGTGATCGTCTCAAATCCGCGGTGGGGATGCGCTGGAAAACCAGGTACTGTTTTCCCGTGATACATATTCCAGCCATCTTTACTTTGGAAATCCTGTCCTATATTTCTTCCTGTCAAGGAAGCATCTGGACCTAAGTCAGAATTTCCCTTTGGGTAATGATCCAAATGATATGCACAAAATAAAAACGGATCTTGTGTTTCCCATTGTGACCCCAGTTGTTTAATTTTTTTGATTGCTGTCATATCCTTATTTTTGAGAAGGCGGAAATCTCGTTATTTATAATTAATTCTTAATGCTTAGCACCCTGTTCAATACCTTGAGAAGCATTGTCAATAAATTCTCGAAGATCTTCATTGGCCTGTATTAGATCTTCATTGCGCAAATACATCATATGTCCACTTCGATACCCTTTAAAACTCAAACGATCAGCGAGCTTCCCACTAATGTTTAATTGCCACATAATGTACTTGGCATTAAAATAGGTTGTTGCTCCATCAAAATAACCACTTTGAACCATCACGTGAAGATTGGGGTTAATACCCATTGCAGTGCGTAAATTTGCTCCGGCATTATTATCGCTACGATCCCAGGGACGGACGGGACCAAACATATTATAAGATAGATCTGTTTTTAAACCTAATTCTTCCTGATAATAGTAATTAATGGCAGGTGTAAAAGCTTGTAACCAGGCTGTGAGTTCACTGTTATAATCTGGACTATCTCCTGCCTCTTTGACGTCCAGTCCTTTATATCTAGAATCCAGACGACCTATAGTTAACCCATCACGGTCACGTAGTAAATCTTTCCAGAAATAGCGATAGGGCACTTCCAGATTGTGTTGTCGGATGGTCTTTTTTGATAGACCAGAATAATAGGCTATGCTATCAATGGCTTGTTCTTTTGTTGTTTGATCTAAACCACCAGGATTGACCAGTAAGGGTAATAACTCATAGGTGCTATAAGCCTCACTTTCTGCCAAAGCCTCTGGGAGATCCTTATTTTGTAGTGCTGGAGGAAGTATTTTATGATACCAGGCCGCAGCGGTGAAATAGGGGAGACGGTTAGCAACTTCTACTGGTCCTTCAAATTCAAAGCCTATTTGCGTAGGAGAAACCAACACTACGCCATTGATATACATCCATTTTCTATTCTGGAGTTCATGTGCCAGACCCGAAACTCGTGTTGTACCATAGCTTTCACCAATTAAAAATTTTGGCGAACGCCAACGATTATTGCGGGTTACAAAGGTATTGACCCAATCTGCCAGATATTTGATATCTGCATTAACACCAAAGAATTGTTTTTTATCCGGCATGTTACCATCCTTTCCAGGAAGCATGCGACTATAGCCAGTATTTACAGGATTGACAAAAACAATATCTGCAACATCAAGGATAGAATTAGGATTACTCTTAATACCGTATGGTTGCACTGGGAATCCTTCGTTACTTATTTTCAGAATACGGGGTCCAGTATACGCAATATGCATCCATACCGAAGCAGATCCAGGACCTCCATTAAAGGAAATCACCAAAGGTCTGTTTTCATTATTTTGTATATCACTACGTCGATAATAGGTGTACAGTAAAGAAGCAACAGGATGACCCGCTTCATCCCACACGGGTTGAAAACCTGCTGTAGCGGTATAAGGAATGGTCTTTCCTTTAATCGTTGTGGTATGACTGGTCGTTATGGCTTCATCTACAGGAACGGGAATCTGATGTGGACTCATCATCATAGATTCCTTAGACATCATTTTATTCTGACTTCTTCCTGAAAAGGAACATAATATTCCTAATAATAGAAGGAATATAAATGAGGTATTTTTTTGCATGGTTTGGTTTTTAATAACTATTCTTCCAGAAATTGATCCAGTGTGGTTCGGTCAAAGACCTGTCCGTTTTTGATCACGGTATGAATACGTTTGGTGTTTGAGATAGCCTCCAGCGGATTTGCCTCTAAAATAACCAAATCTGCACGATTTCCAATGGCAATGCCAACCCCTTCTTTTCTTAAAAATTGAGCGCCATGATAAGCAGAAGTCATTAAGGCTTCCTGCGGACTTAAGCCTGCTTTAACGAGTTGGGCTAATTCTTCATGAAGTGCACTTCCCGGATAGACATAAGAGTTATATGCGCCACAATCCGAACCTGCTAAGAGTCCGACACCTGCTTTTTGGAGTTTATAGGCCAACTCATTAAAAAACTGTTGTAAAGCTTTTCGATCTGATTTTGCTTTCGCGGAAGCGTTTAAAGCGCCACGAATACGCCCCTGATAGGTCTGTACAAATGCAACATCTAATTTTTGTAGTGGACGATCTTGCGTATGATCCACTTCATCGAGATAACTCAAAACTTCACCAATATGCAAAGTAGGCGTCACAAAAACCTTATTTTCTTTAAGTTGGGCAAAGATTTTAAGTGCAATGCTTTCATCATAGGTAGCGATAAGCTGTTCCATACTTCCCCAAAAACCTAAGGTTCCAGCTTTGATTTTTGCTGTGATTTCTGCTTCCTGAGCAGAACATCCTTTTAAAATATAGTATAAATGCTCGATACCATCCAGTCCGGCATCTATGGCTTCCTGAAGTTCAACAGTAAACGGCATATGGCCGGAAGTAAGGATATCTCGTTGTTCTGCTTCGGTAATAACAGCCAGAAAATCATCTCCCGAAATGGTACTGTCATAGAGCTTAATATAATCAATACCTAATCCTTCAAGAGAGTCTACCGCCGTTTGAATAGTCGTTGTACCGTCTACAGGAACCGATCCTTCCCAACGTGCATTAGGACCGTCAATTTTTGGTCCTGATGTATATATGGTTGGTCCAATACGTTTTCCAACTGCAATCTCTTGGTTCCATTGTTGTACTTGTGGTGTTAAATCACCACCAGCATCTCGTACAGTGGTGATCCCATGAGCGATATACCACTTTAGGAATTTTTCGTTTTGCGCAATTAGCGGATTGCCGGAGCTTGTACTGAGCTTTGCTGAAGTGCGGAAATGGACATGATTATCCCAAAAACCGGGGAGGAGATATTTGCCGGAGCCGTCAATCCACTTTTGGGAATACGCATTTGAAGACAACATATTACTTTCTAAGATTTTATTGATTGAACCATTCCCAATACCTATACTATGTATACCAGGCCATATTTCACCTTTCTCATCAATGATTTTTACATTTTTGATAACAACGTCATAGAGTTCCATTGAATTCCTTTCACAACCAAGAGTTAGGAAAATTACAAATAGAAGATAATATTTATGCGTATTGTTTGTTCTCATAGTAGTTCCTCTTAAATATGAAGTGATTTAAACTTTTTCCAATTCGCTATAAAAATGCCTTTTTTCACTCAATCATCGCCTTTTTCTTACTTCGTAGCGCTGCTATGAAGCGTAAAAAACACTTCAATTGATCAAAAAAACACTATTTTTCGCTAGAATCAAAAAAGTTTAAACCACTTCTATTTCTCATTTATAAACTTTATCAAGAGGGAATTTTTAATAGTTTCAGGTTAAACCTTCAATATTGTTTTCTCTCATTTCCGTAGAGGTCATTTTTTTGACTTCAATTACATTGTAACCGTAATTTTTAGATATTACCCAAACCAAGGTATTCGGCATGCGACAATCGAGAGGTATTTTATCAATATCAATTTGACATAAGCCACCTCCATCCATCATACCAATGCCATAACCTACATGGATATGAATTGTGCCTGGAGATAAACTGCTAAAAACGACTCCTCGTATTGTAAAAATGTTATCCAATATTCATAAAGTTATATCCTCTATCCATTAAATAGAAAGTTAAGGTTGAAATCGTATTTTTTTGTCATCTCGAAGGTAATGATCATTCTTGTACGAGCTTCGACAGGCTCAGCGTGACAAGTTTTATCTTATTTTGAAAATAATCATCCTAAGAGTATATCTTTCAGTGTTATGAAAATTTTCATAATTATGATTATTGTCATAAAACATTCACACTCTATAATGTCTTTTTTCATTAAAAATGGAAAATTCCAGATGCTTTGTGCGAAAAACTACAAAACATCTGAAATAACCACCACATTTGGATGCGTCATAAGTATACTTCCTATTTTCGCACTTCGTATGTCAAACTTTTATTCATTCCCTTTTATCAATAGAAACGGAAAATTTAAAATGATTTGTGTAGAAAATTACAAATCATTTTAAATAACCACCACGATCGGATGCAAGTGTCGTTAGAATATACTTCGTATTTTGCACTTCGTATGTCAAACTTTTACTGATGCCCTTTTATCAATAGAAACGGAAAATTTAAAATGATTTGTGTAGAAAATTACAAATCATTTTAAATAACCACCACGATCGGATGCAAGTGTCGTTAGAATATACTTCGTATTTTGCACTTCGTATGTCAAACTTTTACTGATGCCCTATATGACAACCGCATCCGGGCGTGGTAAAGCTATTGGCATCCTGATGCCAGGGGAAAGCCTCATTCTGTAAGGTATTTTCCCACCAGAATTGCGAACGTTCTTTTGGACGATTTCCTATTTCGTTCATGGTTTCCGTATCGTATAGACGACCGTTGACCATAGTATATTTAATTTTTTCGGTATTATGAATATCATCCAGTGGATTGGCGTCGAGAACAATGAGATCTGCGAGTTTCCCAACTTTCAGCGAACCAATTTCCTGTCCGGCACCGATGTAGTTGGCACCATTAATCGT
>CAZPTJ010000181.1:0-6693 GCA_964589085.1 uncultured Flavobacteriaceae bacterium
ATATTATACGCATTGCACTTATAGAAGGTATAACTATATTAGGCCTTGTACTTTGCATGAACTTTTCCAATCTATATTTTTTGATTTTTGCAGTATTGGGTATCGGTATACTCGTATCATTATTCCCAACAAAAAGCGGAATTGAAAAATCCTTAAACTTATCTATGGAAGAGCAAGTCTACTTAAACAATCCTGATAAACCTTTTTCAGATCAGGAAGACTAAATTATAGCATTTTATAAAGAAGGTTTAAGCTGTTCTGATAATCTTTGCTCCAATAGCCTTTAATCGTCCATCGATATTTTCATAGCCTCGATCTATCTGTTCGATATTATGAATGGTAGAAGTTCCTTTCGCGCTAAGCGCAGCAATCAATAAAGAAATACCTGCACGAATATCCGGAGAAACCATCGTTGTTGCTTTTAAATCAGATTTAAAATCATGACCGATAATAGTTGCTCGATGTGGATCACATAAAATGATCTTGGCGCCCATATCAATTAATTTATCGGTAAAGAACAAACGACTTTCAAACATTTTTTGATGAACCATCACCTCTCCTTTAGCTTGCGTAGCAACAACCAGAATAATACTCAACAAATCTGGAGTAAAACCTGGCCATGGAGCATCTGCAATGGTCATAAAAGATCCATCAATATAGCTTTCGATTTGATAGCCATCTTTATGAGTGGGAATATATATATCATCCCCTTTACGTTCTATGGTAATTCCTAATTTTCTAAATGTATTAGGAATAATACCCAGATCATCCCAGCTTACATTTTTAATAGTAATCTCACTCTTAGTCATTGCAGCAAGACCTATCCAGGAGCCTATTTCAATCATATCAGGTAAAATACGATGTTCGCATCCTCCCAGAGATTCAACACCTTCAATATGCAACATATTAGAGCCAACACCATCTATCTTTGCTCCCATACGATTGAGCATTTTACAGAGCTGTTGTAAATAAGGTTCACAAGCTGCATTATAAATGGTCGTTTTTCCTTTAGCCAAGACCGCCGCCATCACAATATTTGCAGTACCCGTTACTGAAGCCTCGTCTAACAACATATAGGTACCTGTAAGTCCATCAGGAGCCTCAACACCATAAAAACGTTCTTCCTTATTGTATCTGAAACTAGCGCCTAATTTTATAAAACCTTCAAAATGCGTATCCAAACGTCGTCTACCTATTTTATCACCTCCTGGCCTTGGGATATACCCTTTACCAAAACGAGCCAATAAGGGTCCTACAATCATAATAGAACCTCTCAGACCACTTCCTTCTTTTTTAAACTGTTCGCTCTCCAAATACTCGAGATTTAGCGCATCGCTTTTAAAAGAATATTCTCCATGTCTCAATTTCTGAATCTTCACTCCCAGATTACCTAAAATAGTAATCAGTTTATTGACATCCACAATATCAGGAATGTTGGAAATTGTTACTTTCTCAGGAGTAAGTAATACTGCACAAAGTATTTGCAGTGCTTCATTTTTAGCACCTTGCGGTTGGATTTCACCTTTGAGTTGATGTCCTCCTTCAATTTGAAATGTGGCCATAAATAAGGGTAGAAAGGTTAGTAGCGTTTCTTACGATTCTTATGTTTCTTGGGCGGGTTATTGGACGATGACTTTGCATTTTTATTGGCACGTATCAAACGTTGTGTATCGTGAAGCTCTTCGTTTTTCTCTCGCAAATTAATTTGCCCTTCACTCAATTCAAAAAGATGATCAAAGATGACATCGTCTTCTACAGTATCCTTATTCCAATTTAAAAAGCATTTTTTCATGTGATTGGCAATAGTCAATTCTAATGCATCACGCATTTCATTCTTTTCCCATTTTACGGCGACATCAATCATACGTTTTATGTTATTACCGTAAAATCGATACTTCGGATAATTTTGGGGATACCCAAGAGGATCAGGGCGTTCCGATAAATCTTCTCTTGAAGGTTTATCGTAAGGAGAATCTACATCAAGATCAAAATCAGCCATAATAAAAAGCTGATCCCATAATTTATGTTGGAAATCAGGCACATCTCTTAAGTGAGGTTGCATATTACCCATTACGGAGATTATTGCTTTCGTTACTTTATTACGTTCTTCTCGATCTTCAATGGCCTTAGCCTGATCTATCATCTTCTGGATATGACGTCCATATTCAGGTATAATAAGGTGTACCCTTTCTGTATTGTATTCTAACTGATCTATCAACTGTAAAAAATTAAATGAAGTTATTTACCTATCGTAAACATCTGCAAAATACTAAAAATTGTCCTAATTATGATATAGAACTTTCATTTGGAGATATTTTAGGCTTTTAAAAGGGTAATCGCTTTCGCGAAAGCTCAATAACTACTTTATATAGATTCAGAATTGCGTGTTCCTAAAGCGAAATAACTCCTTCCACTACACTTACTTCTTTATACTTAGTAATCACAGCTTCCGGATTTTTCATACGTACATTTATAGATACACTTGTATATTTCCCTGTTCGCGAAGCCTTAGTATCTATAATAGCCCCACTATGGTCAAATATTTTTTCAATTTGCTGAATCTTGGACATATCTGTAGGAACAATAAACTTAAACAAATAAGCTGTCGGCCATAAAGAGGTATCACTCAATTGTTCTTTAAGTTTTTTATAAAAAGTATCTTGATTTTCTGAAGAATCCATAGCTATTATTTAAAGGGTAAAATTAAGCTAATATGATCTATTTTTTGTTAACCTAGTTTATACCTAATTTTGCTTACGTCATACCAATTTTATGCCAAAACGTATTGTCTTAACAGGAGGGCCGTCAACCGGTAAAACCTCAGTAATACAACAATTAAAAATGTTGCAATACCCTTGTTTAGACGAAGTCTCTCGTCAAGTAATACAACGAGCTAAAGAACAAGGAGTTGACCAACTTTTTTTAGAAGATCCATTACAGTTCAGCAAGTTACTTTTGGACGCACGTATTCAACAGTTTATCGATGCTGAAACTTCGACTACTGCTTCATTGTATATCGATCGCGGCATTCCTGACACGGTGGCATATATGCACTACATAAATGAACCTTATCCAGAACACTTTAAATCTGCCTGTCAAACCTACAGATATGATCAGGTATTTATGTTCCCTATTTGGGATAAAATTTATACAGATGATGCTGAGCGTTATGAAAATCTGGAACAGGCACAACGCATCCAGGAGCAATTGGAACGCACTTATACGTATTATGAATATCATTATACCATCGTGCCACAAGGTTCAATAAAAGAACGCGCACAATTCATTATTAATCAAACAGCTATTGACTAATACACCAGAAGATATATTAAAAACATACTGGGGGTTTTCGATCTTTAGACCTCAGCAAAAAGAAATTATCCAAAGTGTACTTCAGGGTAAAGATACCATTGCATTGTTATCCACAGGAGGTGGGAAATCAATTTGTTATCAAATTCCTGCTTTAGCAAAAGATGGCATTGCGATCGTCATTACACCACTTGTCGCTTTAATGAAAGATCAGGTGGCTCAACTTACCCAAAAAGGAATAAAGGCTTTATGTATTCCTAGTGGGATATCATATAAAGAACTGGATATAGTATTGGATAATTGTATTTACGGAAATTACAAATTCTTATACCTGTCTCCGGAACGCTTACAACAAGAGATTGTAAGAACTCGCATCAGTCAAATGCCAGTTAATCTTATCGCTATAGATGAGGCACACTGTATATCACAGTGGGGACACGATTTTAGACCAGCATATCTACAAATTTCAAGATTAAGAGCACTAGTTCCAGATACACCAATGATCGCATTGACGGCAACGGCAACACCAGCCGTTTTACAGGATATCACCGAACAATTACAATTAGAGACTCCTACTCTTTTTAAAGGATCTTTCAACCGATCTAATCTAACATATACCATCCAGTACACTGCAGACAAAAACGCTCTATTAATTCAACTCCTACAACATACAACACAAAGTGCTTTAGTCTATGTGCGAAATAGAAAAGCTACTATTCAAACATCCACACTATTAAATAACCGAGGCATTAAAACGACCTATTATCATGGCGGACTCTCTACAGATGAGCGTCAGAAGAATCATAACTTATGGCAAACAGATCAAGTAAAGGTCATGGTTTGTACTAATGCTTTCGGAATGGGGATCGATAAAGCAAATGTAAATCAGGTTATACATACCGAAATTCCAGATAGTATAGAAAACTATTTTCAAGAAGCAGGACGATGTGGGAGAAATGGTCAACAAGCTACAGCTACGCTTATATATAATGAGAATGATAGCATTAGACTCACCAACCAATTTGTAAATGTCATTCCTGATATTACTTTTATAAAAGTATTGTATCAACATCTTAATGCGTATTTCCAAATTGCTTACGGAGAAGGTGAACAAACAAGTTATCCTTTTAACTTCAGTGTTTTTTGCAAACGATACGGTTTAAAAACAGTCATGACCTACAACGCGCTGCAGTTATTAGAACGACACGGTGTTATCAATCTGTCTCGTGAGTTTTCTAATAAGGCTACCGTTGCTTTTAAAGTTACAGACGTTGCACTGACCTTTTATCTTTTAAAAAATCCACAATGCGAAACAATAGTCAAAGCGGTATTGCGAACGTATGGGGGTATTTTTGATCAGGTAACTGCCATAGATTATGGAATACTTACAAATAAAACAACACTCACCGTTTCTGAAATTCACAAACTACTTCTTGTTTTGGATCAGGATGATATTATCGATTATGAACATAAGAGCTATGATGCTGAAATAAGCTTTCTTGTTCCCAGAGAAGATGATCGAACTATTAATCATATTGCACATCACATTAAGAATTATGGGCAAGCTAAAAAAAAGCAAGTCCAATTTATGATGGACTTTATAAAAAATACAACGGTGTGTAGAAACATACAGTTGATGCACTATTTTGGAGAATCCTTCAAGAAAGCTTGCGGAAATTGCGATTGCTGTAGAAATAATGATAAGACTAAGACAAAAGTTATCCCTATAAAACAGGCCGTTTTAAATGCTTTGATTGAAGGTGAAAAAACGTCACAGGAATTAAACAATCTATCTTTTGATGCACAGGAAATAATTTTAACCCTAAAATTGCTTTTGGATCAAAAAAGAATTATTGTTACGCCCTCAAATACCTATAAACTAATTTAAATGAAAAGACTTCGTATCGTTTTTATGGGAACTCCAGCATTTGCTGTGGAGAGTTTACGTCAACTCGTAGCCAGCGACCATCAAGTTGTTGGCGTTATCACTGCTCCGGATCGTCCGGCTGGTCGTGGACGTAAATTGCAGCAAAGTGCAGTTAAACAGTTTGCGCTGGAAGCCACTATTCCTGTATTACAACCTACCAACCTCAAAGATGATACGTTTAATTCAGAATTAAAAGCATTACAAGGAGACCTCTTTGTGGTCGTTGCCTTCCGTATGTTACCAGAAAGCGTTTGGCGTTTACCTAAATATGGAACTTTTAATTTACACGCATCTTTACTTCCACAATATCGGGGTGCCGCCCCTATTAATTGGGCAATTATCCATGGAGAAACAGAAACAGGGGTAACCACCTTCTTTATTGATGAAAAGATTGACACTGGAGCCGTAATTTTTCAAGAGAAAATAACTATTGACATTACAGATACAGCGGGCAGTCTTCATGATAAATTAATGACCATGGGAAGTGTGTTAGTCTTGCAAACGGTACAGGCTATCGCAGAAGATAAAATAAGGACAATCATTCAGCCAAAAAGCGAAGGTTTAAAGACTGCTTACAAATTAAATAATAACAATACTAAAATAGATTGGGAGGCCGCTCCTACTAAAATTATAAATCTCATCCGCGGTCTTAATCCATATCCTGGTGCCTGGTGTTATTTAGAAGATGAAAATCGACAGGAGCGTATTAAAATATATGAGGCCGATTTTTCTCCAGAACTCCATAAAGAAGAAACTGGACTTATACTAGCCGATAAAAAGTCATTAAAAATTGCAATCCCAACAGGAGTCATATACATACGTGAAATCCAACTTCCAGGGAAGCGAAAAATGAAGACAACATCCCTTTTGAATGGGTATTTATTTCCGAAAAAATCAAAAGTCGGCTAAACCCCTATGAATACAGGGCTTACAGAAAATGCCTAAAAATGGCATTCTTTATTAACAAATGCCTTGATTTATTAACAAAAACGCCGATTTCCCTTGCTATTGCTTGCATGAACGGATAATCCGTATAAATTTGTGAGAGAATTATTGAGAATATTTTAACAAAGTAATTAATTAAACTTTATATTATGAACAAATCAGAATTAATTGATGGAATGGCAGAACACGCCGGAATTACTAAAGCTGCAGCAAAAAAAGCTCTTGAGTCTTTTTTAGGTAATGTAGAAGGATCACTTAAATCAGGTAATCGTGTTTCTTTAGTAGGTTTCGGATCTTGGTCCGTTTCTAAACGTAACGCTAGAGAAGGAAGAAATCCCCAAACTGGAAAAACTATAAAAATTGCTGCAAAAAATGTAGTGAAATTTAAAGCAGGATCTGATTTAGCTGATTCAGTAAACTAATATGATTTTTTAGAATTATATACATAAAAAGAGACCGTCCAGAAAGTAATTTTGGACGGTTTTTTCATTTGCGATACTCTTGGTTTTGTG
>CAZPTJ010000182.1:0-6674 GCA_964589085.1 uncultured Flavobacteriaceae bacterium
ATACCCCAGATGCCAATGGTTTTTTTGACCGCCGTGCCATACGTCCAGCAGCAGACCAGTTCTTTTTTGTGGGTTTTTTCTGGACCATCAGCGATGATAAGAAAAGTAATCAATTAGATAATTTATAGCCTTCTTTAAACGATCCTTAGTTAGCGCTTTTAGTCTTTAATATTTTCTTGATGATGGCAATTTGTCCTAGATGATAATGACTGTGCTCGATGACTCCCTGAATATTTCGATAATAAGTTCCATACTTTTCCTGAGAAAAGATAGTATCAAGTCGGCTTTCGGGAAGTTGTTCAATTAAGGAGATAAATTTTTTGGCTTCCAGCCAAAGCGTTTCTAAAAAAGAGGTCCATTCAACTTCAGACTGTATTGTAGGGTGATCAAAACTGTATTTATCATGAGCATCCAGAGGTTTTCCTTCTAGCACTTCGGTAATAGCACCTACATAATAATGGATATGATAGGTAAGTGCGAGGATGGAGTTGAGGTCATAAACTGTCGCTGTCGCTTCTTGCCAGGTAACATCACTCAATATAGTTTTAAGATCAGATGAAGTCCAATTGTCACCAAAATAAAGTTCACTAAAGTGCTTCGCTAGTTGTTGTGTGTGTTGCATAACGCTAGGTATAATTTTACATTTTGAGTTTAACAGAGATCCTTTTAATTTATTAAAGATATAATTATAGAAAGAAAATATGAAGGAGAAATTGAAGGTATAGACAAATCATAATTGCCTTGAATAGTTTGATAGATTTTATATATGATGTTTTTTTAACATATAAAGAACAGTTATTGTAAATTTGAAAAAATTAAAGATCACTAATATCAACTTCACAATACATGGAAAATAACAATTCAAATGGATCATCTCACGGTACTGGAGGTGATGCAGGCATGTGTCCATTCTTAAATGGAGAATTAAATAAAGGCGCTGGAAGCGGTACCACTAATCGCGATTGGTGGCCTAATCAATTAAAATTGAATGTACTTCGTCAGAATTCTTCTCTTGTAGATCCTATGGATGAAGATTTCGACTATGCTGAGGCTTTCAAATCGTTAGACCTGAAAGCAGTTAAAAAAGATATAGAAGAATTACTCACGACTTCACAAGAGTGGTGGCCAGCAGATTATGGACACTATGGGCCTTTTATGATTCGTTTGGCCTGGCATGCAGCTGGAACCTATCGTATTCAGGATGGACGTGGAGGTGCGGGAGCCGGACAGCAACGTTTTGCTCCATTAAATAGCTGGCCAGATAATGCAAATCTTGATAAAGGACGTTTATTATTATGGCCCATTAAACAAAAGTATGGTAAGAAATTGTCCTGGGCAGACCTTATGGTTTTAGTAGGTAATGTGGCTTTGGAATCTATGGGCTTTAAAACCTTTGGTTTTGCTGGAGGACGTGAAGATGTGTGGCAACCGGAAGAAGATGTGTATTGGGGTGCAGAAGGAGAATGGTTAGGGAATGATAAACGTTATAATGAAAAAGGAGATTTAGAGGGGCAGCTTGGTGCAGTACATATGGGATTAATTTATGTAAACCCTGAAGGACCTAACGGAAATCCTGATCCATTAGCATCGGCAAAAGATATCAGAGAGACTTTTGGTCGTATGGCGATGAATGATGAAGAAACCGTAGCTCTAATCGCCGGAGGGCATACGTTTGGAAAGACTCATGGTGCTGCAGATCCGGATCAATATGTTGGAGCAGAACCTGAAGGATCGAGTATTGAAGAACAGAGTTTAGGATGGAAAAATACCTATGGTACCGGAAATGGAAAAGATACCATTACCAGTGGTTTAGAAGGTGCCTGGACGAGTACTCCTACACGATGGAGTAATATGTTCTTCTGGAACCTTTTTGGATACGAGTGGGAGCTTACAAAAAGCCCAGCAGGAGCACACCAATGGATTCCTAAACATGGAGCAGGAGCAGACAGTGTTCCTGATGCACATGATCCTGATTTACGTCATGCGCCTATTATGTTGACGTCAGATATGGCATTACGCATGGATCCAGCTTATGAGAAAATATCGAGACGTTTTTACGAAAATCCAGTTGAATTTGAGGAAGCTTTCGCGAAAGCATGGTATAAATTAACGCATCGTGATATGGGGCCAGTTTCCCGTTACTTAGGCGAAGAGGTACCTAGTGAAGTATTGATTTGGCAAGACCCTCTTCCGGCTGTAGATCATACGTTAGTAGATGACGCTGATATTACGGAGTTAAAGAAAAGAGTATTAGCTTCAGGACTTTCTATTGCTGCACTTGTAGGTACGGCTTGGGCATCTGCATCAACTTATCGAGGATCAGATAAACGAGGTGGTGCCAATGGTGGACGTATACGTCTTGCACCGCAAAATAGCTGGGAGGTTAATAACCCAGGACAGCTAAGTGAAGTTTTAGGAACACTAGAAGCGATTCAAAAAGAGTTCAATAACGCGCAATCAGGAGATAAGAAGATCTCTATTGCAGATCTTATAGTTCTTGCAGGTAATGCAGCTGTTGAAGAGGCTGCAAATAAAGCAGGTCAGACAATAACAGTACCTTTTACACCTGGTCGTACCGATGCTTCTGCAGAGCAAACAGATGCTTCATCATTTGAAGCACTTGAACCTAGAGCAGATGGTTTTAGAAATTATCTAAAGTCTGGTTTAAATGTATCTGCTGAAGAGATGTTGATCGATAGAGCACAATTATTAACGCTTACGGCACCAGAAATGACTGTTCTCATCGGTGGTTTACGTGTCTTAGATACTAATTTTGACGGCTCACAACATGGTGTATTTACTAAACGCCCAGGAACATTGACCAATGATTTCTTTGTGAACTTATTGGATATGGGAATAACCTGGAGTGCTACTTCAGATAGTGATCAGGTATTTGCAGGACGCAATCGCGTTACTAATGCTGTAGAATGGTCTGGTACTAGAGCTGATCTTATTTTTGGATCCAACTCAGAATTACGAGCACTAGCTGAGGTATATGCAAGTCAGGATGCTGAAGCGAAATTTGTAAATGATTTTGCCGCTGCCTGGAACAAAGTGATGAATGCTGATCGCTTTGATATAGTATAAATAAAGCAAAGTTATATATAGAAAAAGGAGGCATATATGGCCTCCTTTTTTATTTGATTTATGTATTCATATCCTTCTAGGCGATATACCCAAAGTGGCGTCGTACTTCTATTGCTTTTGAAGATGCGGCTATAGCTTCAAGTAAGGCTTTATCATCTCTGATTTTTTCATTCTTCTGAACCTTCAAGCTTTTAATCGTATCACTTCCATCATCATTGCCCCAGGCCCATTTATAGTCATCTGGGTTATCATATGCGCTGACACCTTCCTTTTGTTCAGAACCTATAAAATCAAACAATGTCTTAGAAATGCTTTCTGGATGATTGACTAAATCTTCATATCTGACCACTATAGTCGAAGGATCGGTGACGAGTTGTTTATCTATGACATTTTTATAGATCTGTGCCCAATATCTATCAACATAATCTCGATCTGTCCAATCTTTTATTAAATCAATCGCCATTTTTTTATTCATTGATTTCATTGATGAAATGACATCATAGGCATCGCGGACCAGGATAATTTTTTTGGTGTTTTTAAAAGGAGGAAGAATAGGATAATCTTTTGTATTTATATACCAGGCTGGCTTTTTCAAAACAATGATACGTTGCTTACAACGTAATTTCAACTTCCAATAATCTAGTTTTCCATATTGCTGGAAATCCATCTCCGGTAAATGTGTAATATCTGGGGAAGTCGCCAATAAGGATTTTAATAAGGTTGATCCCGATCGCATGGAGCATATAATCAATACAATATCTTTTTTCTGGAATAACCTATAAAAATATTTGAGATACCCCAGTTTTCTAAAAATAGATTGAATACGATTTGACATGATATATTCTTGAATTTTATGTGCCGTTAAGCGGACATAAAAATACCTTTTTAGACACGATTAGCGTCTATGTCAACTCAATTAATTTACAAGAGTATGAGCAACAGGAATCAATTGTGTAGCTTCTAGTGCTGCTTGAATATCGGTAATCAAATCTTCATAATTTTCTACTCCAATCGATAATCGGATTAGACCTTCAGTAATACCCATTTTCAACTTTAAATCGGGACATAACCCTATATGCGTCATGGTTGCGGGGTGTTGTGCAAGACTCTCTGTACTTCCCAAACTAACAGCGAGCTTTATAAGCTTTAAATGATTTAAAAAACGAAAAGCTTCTTGTTTACCTCCTATAATTTCAAACGAAATCATAGCTCCTGATGAACTGTATTGTCTTTTAAAGATTGCGTATGATCTGGAAGACTTATCCAAAGCACCTAAACAATATAGTTGTTTTACTTTGGGGTGTGTCAATAAATACGCAGTAACGGCTTCTGCATTTCTTGCTTGTTGCTCCATACGTACTTTTAAGGTTTCAAGACTACGTAATAGTAGCCAGCACGTATGCGGACTAGCCATGTTTCCGAGAAATGTGCGTAATACCTTTACGCGTTTCATAACATCGGTATTGCCTAAAACAGCACCAGCAATTAGATCACTGTGCCCACCGATATATTTGGTAGCCGAATAAATAACCAAATCTGCACCGTGCTGAAGCGGATGTGACCATAACGGGCCCATGTACGTATTATCTACAGCGACGTAAATTTGTTTTTCGTTTTGCTCAAAATGAAGCGCAATCTTTTTGCACATTTCAATATCTATAAGTGCATTAGTCGGATTAGCAGGAGTCTCGATATAAATAAGAGCTAGTTGTTCAGCTTTACCACTTTCTGCAATTAACGTAATGACCTCCTCTTTACTTTGATCCGGGCGGAAGCCAATACAGCTAACCCCAATCTCCATTAAAAAATGATTGATAAAGTGATCGGTCCCACCATAAGTAGGCAGGCTATAAAGTAGGAGGTCCCCTGGTTTTAGAAACTCCAATAACACGGTACTGATAGCAGACATCCCACTTTCAAAAACAGCACATTGCTCGGCTTTATCCCAAAGGCAGAGTCGATCTTCCAGAATTTCAAGATTAGGATTGTTTATGCGACTATAAATAAGACCTAGTTCCTCACTTTGCTTTTGCTTCCTTATACCGTAGGCTACTTCAAAAAAAGCCTTTCCTTCCTCAGCTGTTTTAAAAGCAAAAGTTGATGTTTGAAAAATTGGTGGTTTAACCGCTCCTTCAGAGAGTTCGGGCTTATAACCGTGTGTCATCATCAGGCTTTCGGGATGCATAGGCTTCATAAATTAGATTTTGAATTTAATGTCAAAATTATATATTTTAGGAATGAAATACTCCTGTGTCGGTTTTTTAAGTAAATATTCCTGAAATATTCTATTTAATAGAAATAATGTTATTATTTTTATTTAATAAATTTCACTATAAAGGAAAAATTCCTATGATTAAAATAGACGAAACAGACAAGCGCTTACTTGCTTTGTTGCAAGAAGACTCTAAAGCAAATATTAAGACATTGGCTGAAAAACTTAATTTAACAAAAACACCCATTTATGATCGTATGAAGCGATATGATAGGGAAGGGGTGATTAAGAAGTATGTGGCTGTCTTGAATACCGAAAAAATACATAGCTCTATGATTATTTTTTGTTCGGTATCGTTGGAAAATCAAAAACTGGAAGGAATCAAAACCTTTAGTAAAGCAGTTGCAGATATCCCAGAAGTTATCGAATGCTATCTTATGGGTGGTGCTAATGACTTTCTCTTAAAGATTGCTGTTAAAGATCTGCAGGCGTATCATGAGTTTTCTTCAGGAATACTGGCCGCCTTACCCAATGTATCTCAGATCAAAAGTACCTTTGTTTTAAATGAGATAAAGCGTTCGACAGTTTTTCCGATCTATTGATTATTAGGGACTCATAGTTTCTTTAATGTACTCATTATAATATCACATGCCAGATAAAGAAAGCAAAACTAAAAAGAATAAAATACCCTGGCCTACAAATAAAGTCATGCAGCAGATTTATGATAAGAAACTTTGGGGTGGTGATCGTTCAGATTTTTATTCTGGAGAAGGATCATATGATCTGAATATCATAAATCCATATATCGATGTCTTAAGCACATTTTTAACATCTTTTAAAAGTCCTCTTAGCGTATGTGACTTGGGCTGTGGGGATTTTAATGTAAGTAAAGCCTTAGTTGAGCATACGAGAAAATATATTGCAATAGATATCGTACCGAACCTTATAGCACGAAACAAAGAAAAGTTCAAGGAAGAACATTTAGAATTTCACTGTTTGGATATTGCAGTAGATGATTTGCCATCTGGCGATTGTGCGATAGTACGACAAGTACTCCAACACTTATCAAATGCTGAAATACAACGTATCGTAGAGAAGTTATCCAATTTTAAATATGTTATTGTCACAGAGCATGTTCCGGAAGGAAATTTTGTACCCAATATGGACATTATTTCGGGGCAGGGAATACGATTAAAAAAACAAAGTGGGGTAAATTTGTTGGTATCACCTTTTCACTTTAAAGTGAAAGAAAAGCAACAGTTATTAGCAGTAATGCCAAAGGATAGCTCTGGAGTTATCATAACGAGCTTGTATGAAGTCTTTTAACCCGAATTATGCAATAGAAAATCTATTATGTTCTGAAATCACTGCAAAA
>CAZPTJ010000183.1:0-6649 GCA_964589085.1 uncultured Flavobacteriaceae bacterium
CCCGTTATGGATACATCAGATTTTCCTAATAACATATCAAATTGATCGAGGGTTGCCTCTTTCCCATTCATAACAAGATGTACATTAAGTTGTTCTAATGGCGCAGGAAGATCATCAGAAGAGAAACTTAAATCTTTTACTTTGAGCTCGCTAAAGTAGGCTTGATTCAATTTGTTGAGGGCGAGTTCTGGTCGATCCAAATCAATAATATCATGAAAATTCATTGCTAATGACACATTTCCTGAGGCGTTTTTTATATCGTTGAGATTTAAGAAACTGGCCATAAATTCCAAGTCGAAATCGGCATTCAATTGCATATCTACTTCAGGCTCTTCAAAGTTGTTAATGACAACATTACCATAAAACGTCCCCTGATCCAGTTTAGCAGTCATATCCCTTAATGAGAATTTCATCGTACGTAAACTACGTTCCTCGCCATTGGTGAAATGTCCACTGAAACCCATATCGTTGACACGTTTGCCTTTATCCGTATTCTCAAGGAAGGCTTCACTCGCTCCAAATTGTACATCAATAAATGGTATCTGTTCATGAAGTGTAGGACCCTGAACCACGGCATTGAAATAAATTTTCCCTGCATTTTTATAGCGCTCCAAAACGGGTATAAGATCTTCTGGAGCAAAAGCAATGAACATATCAAAATTTGGCTTTGTCCCTTTTATCGCAAGGTCAATGTCCACGTCATTTTTGGTATCTATAGTTCCAACAATCTCAAAATCTCCATGTTCCATCTTTATATGAGAAGGTTTAATGGTCAGTATTCCCGTATGTTGATCAAGCGTAACATCGGTATCCAGTTCAAAATGCTTGTGACGAATATAGGTGGTATCCCCATGATCAATCAAATTCATTTCAAATTCAGTATCTACATGACCGGCAATCGTATCATTGTTAATTTTGAAACCACCTACTGCCTCATAAACAAAGGCCTCCAGATCGGTCTCGGTCGTTTCATCCCGCTTGTGAATATCCAGATTGCGTAATTTGATATTTCTAAGTTGTATGTTGGAGAATTCCCCACCTTCGGTTTTTTCAAAAGGTGTCAGGGCGTTTTGATAATTGAGTGATCTATCAGGATGAACCACCATATTAAAGAACCCTTCTTCAATAAGAAGAGATCGAATGCTATAGTCTCCATTCACAATATCCCATATATTGAAACCCATATAGATATCGGCAACATCCAGGATTACAGGCGCATCATCTTCTTTGGTTTCATAGATATGTACATCATCTACCTTAAAAGAAAGGTCAGGAAAATTACCAAAGAGTGATAAATGAGTGTCGCCTACCGTAATCAGACCTTTGTGTTGCTGGTTCAAAATGGTAATTTCATTTTGAATAATATCATCTTGTTTTACATAAATATATGCTATTATGGCACTAAGAAACAGGACTGGAAGCAAGATTGTAATAAGGATAAACCTCCGCCAGAATTTCCGTTTTTTTAAGAATGTAAACTTCATGACATTTCCTAGTATTAGTACTACTAACGTGTTTATATATGATTTAGTTGTAAGAAAGGATAAACCTCATTTTTGTTGTACTTAATTTGATTGTATATAATGAACCAATTTATCTATCGGAATCTGTTCAATAGGGTGCTTTACTCCTTCAAGTTTAACCAATTTTGAATTGGGGAGCAATCCTGAAATGTACTCTGATTCAGAATAACTAACCATAGTATCCAAACTGCCAACTCCAATAACAATCTCCTGTTGTATATGCTTAAAATCTGTATCGCTTAACTTCGCTCCCTGAGCCATATTGATCATCATATTTGCTGTTTTTTTCATTACCCTTTTCCAATCTGAAGGATGATGTTCTTGTCTTAGCTTTTCAGCGAAATGAGGTACTTTTTCTTCAATCTTTATAGGGTTTAACATCCTTACTTCTTTTTGCGCCGATTCCAGAGTCCAATTAAACTTTGTGCCTAATGTGATTATTTTCTTGATTTTGGCAGGAAGTTGTAAAGCTGCATTTAAGGCAACATAACCGCCCATACTATATCCAAAAACAGTGACTTTATCAATAGCAGATTCATCGATGAAGTCCAGTACATTTTTAGTGAATAATGCAATGGAAAAATCATTAGATGATTCCTGTCCTCCATGTCCCTCAAAATTCAAAGGATATAGATCATAGGAATCCCCTAATTTTTCTTTTAACCCCTTAAACTGGTTCTTACTGCCTAAGGCACCGTGTAGGAGGAGGAGTTTCTGTTTCATTCTAAATGACGGTCTTTTTAAGCACTTACATAAAAGTGCAAGTAAGGTACAAGTTATAAAAGTATTATGGGTTAAGAATATAATAAATACTTCTGCCGTATTTCCTTAAATTGAAGAGTTGCTTCTTGCCGGCCTTCTCGAATCTCTTTATAAAAAGCCTAGCTTCAATTTGCTACTTTGATATAACCAAATGTCTACTTTTCTTTTATAAATTCAATAATACGATCTAATGCTTTTTTGTCAATATCATAAAATGCAACATCCATTTGTAGGGTTTGGAGTTCGACTACTTTTTTTGTTAAGTAGTGATTTAACCCCTCCATTATTTCAATTTCAATCATTGGATTGGAGAAACTCTTTAATAATTCGGTATTGGCCTTAGGGTCTACAAAAATATCTTCAGAACCAATGATATAGATAATGGGTATCTGAGTGTTTTGATAAGTAGGTTCATAGTTTTGTCTTAAGATATCTTTAATACTGGAAAAGGTCCAAAACTGAAATCGGTCATAATGCTTTCTTTTATGCCCGTGTTTTTTTGCTTCTTTATTGATTTTTTTACTCAATGTAATATTATCATCTTCCAAGTTCTCTTGTGTTATCTTTTGTGCGACACTTATGATTTCAATTTTTTTATCAATGTCATCATATTTGAGTTGACTATCAAAAGTGTTGAGACCTGTTTTGATTTGATATTTAAAAAACTCTCCATGTTTTTGAACAGGCGTGGCCCATTGTACCAGAAAGTCCACCTTAGCTTTTTGTTGAAGGACACCCATGGAAACCATACCACCCTGACTATGTCCAATAAGCCCGAATTTCTTATCCTGTAAGTCGCTTCGCTGTTGCAAGACCTGTAAAGCGGTGATAATATCCCTGGTAATATCTGAAACCCCATAACGGAAGGCCGCATTATCTCCTTCGGACTTTCCGACACCACGCTCGTCATATCGAAATACCGCTACATCATTTTGTAGTAATTCCTGAGTCAATTTATAATGACTATATCGGCTATCTATACCCGAACCCGGAATAATAATGACCAGTTTGTCAAATGTAATTTTTGGAGTGATTAACGTTCCAAAAAGAGTGAGGTCATCAAGCGTATTTTTAAATTCAATTTCCTGAAAAATGTAATCTTCTTTATGGTCAATCTTTTTTTCATAATCAAAGATTTCTTGTCCTCTGAGTACTAAAAAAGAAAATATAAAGAATGCTGTTAATGCCCTTTTCATAATGGCTTTCAATACGATTTTTCCAAATATATTGATAGTTGTAAAGGATTGTTTTGCTATTAAGAAAAGCTTAGCAATTAGTCTTGATAGAGCAAATATTTTGATCGTACGGCCTTAAATGGAAGCGTTGCTTCCTGCCACCCTTCTCGAATCTCTTCAAAAGAAACCCCAGCTTCAATCTGCTCCTGTAATTTAGAAGTTCCCGCATGAGCCGTAAAGCCTTTCGTCTTAAAAAAACTAGGTTTATCCTGATGTGCTTGATACGCATCAATCAACCAGGAAAGATCAACAGTGCTCATTCTGGGAGTATCTCGTAAGTCGAGTCCCTGGCAACGGTTTCCATCTTCTTTAGGATATTTTGCACCAAAATTAGGTGCTGGCGTATAGATAAAAGAATACCTTTCTGAAGGCAATTGTGGTGAACCAAAAATCTGGAATTGCATTTCCGTACCTCGTCCGGCATTGATGGTCGTACCTTCAAATAAACCTAGACTGGGATAGAGATTAATTGCTTTGTCATTGGGTAGGTTAGGAGAGGGACGTACGGGTACAGCATATGCTGTCTGATGGGTCCAGTGTTCTAATGGGATTACCGTCAAATCACAATGTATACGATCTTCTAGCCAGCCTGCTGCATTGATCATTAAGGCATATTCGCCTATGGTCATTCCATAGACTAGAGGAATCTGTTGTAAACCTAAGAAACTCGTATGCTCTGCTTCCATTAAAGGGCCATCGACATAATGACCATTAGGATTAGGACGATCCAATACAATAACCGGAATACCTTTTTTCGCGGCAGCTTCCATAATATATTGTAGCGTGGCGATATACGTATAAAAACGAACCCCTACATCCTGGATATCAAAGAGGAGTAGATCAATATCTTCTAATTGCTCTGTCGTTGGTTTTTTGTTTTTGCCATGCAATGAAATAATGGGTAGTCCCGTTTTTAAGTCCTTCTCATCCTTAACCATTTCTCCTGCATCTGCGGTACCGCGAAACCCATGTTCCGGAGCAAAGACTTTACGAATATTGACCTTATGTGAAAGTAAAGAGTCTACGAGATGCGTACTTGCTGCTTTAGTGTGTGGCCAGCTTTTAAAAATGAGTCCGCTTGCATTGGTGACCACACCTACTTTTTTGTCACGAAGCATGGGTAAGTACAATGCTGTGCGATTACTTCCAGTAACAACTCCTGATTCAATGTCAAGATCTAGTGTAAGGTCAATGCTTTCGGTATCCTCCTGATCATATTCTTTTTTAGTAATATTTATACACGAAATAAACAATAGGAGCGTTAAAAAAACGGTATTTTTGAGCAAAGTATAGCGCATTTGAATCTTGAGTATTTTATAGCCAAACGCCTTAATGGGACAGCATCGTATAAAAGTAGTGCTTCTGCTACGATTATTAAAATTGCGATTGTAGCCATTGCTTTGGGTATGGTGATGATGTTGATTGCAGTAGGGACAGGCTTGGGATTGCAAAAAAAGATTCGCGAAAAAGTAGCTGCCTTTAATGGCGATATCCTGATCTCCAATTTTGACGGAAATAACAGTCAGGAAACCATTAATCCGATCCTTCGAAATCAGGATTTTTATCCGGATTTTGAAACGGTTCCTGAAGTAACTCATGTACAGGCCGTAGCGAGTAAATATGGAATCATTCGTACTGCTACCGATTTTGAGGGAGTTATTGTTAAAGGTTTGGGAGATGATTATGATTGGTCTCGTATCGAAGAATATATCGTTGAAGGTCGTCAACCTAATTTTACAGAAGATAAGATCAACACCGAAATGATGATCAGTCGTTATCTGGCGAATCGCCTTGGTTTTGTGTTAGGAGATAAAGTGATTATCTATTTTGTACAGGAAGAAAGTAAATTACGTTCCCTGAGACTTGATATTGTAGGTATATATGAATCTGCTTATCAGGAGTTTGATAAGGTTTTTTTAATTGCAGATATCAGACATATCCAGCGTATTAACAAGTGGTCACAAGACGAGGTCGGAGCTTTTGAGGTTTTTGTAAATGATTTTGATGAACTGCAATCCATAAATAACAGAGTTTATAATAATACTGGAAGTACACTGAATTCTATTTCGGTGATCCAGAGTAATCAGTTTATTTTTGAATGGATCAAACTCTTTGATTTTAATATTCTATTGATTATTGGTTTACTAATTGTCGTTGCGGGATTGAATGTAATTGTTGCCTTAATCGTTTTGATATTGGATCGTATTAAGATGATTGGAATACTGAAAGCTTTAGGAAGTACGAACTGGAGTATCCGCAAAGTATTTTTATATAATGCAATGTATCTCATCGGTCTGGGACTTTTCTGGGGGAATCTCTTTGGAATAGGTTTGTTATTGGTGCAAAAGTATTTTGGGATCATTAAACTGGATCCTGTCACCTATTATGTTGATAGTGCACCCGTATTGCTTGATCCCGGTATTATACTCCTATTGAACTTAGGCGTTTTTATACTCTGTCTGGTCATGCTTATTCTTCCTTCATATATTATTACTCGTATTAATCCTGTGAAAACGATACGGTTTGAATAATTCATAGCCTATAGCGCTTAGTTTGTAATATCAGTAATCGTATCTTTTTAGATTATATCATATGAAGAAGTTTGAAAATTAACCTCTAGGCTTTACCAGCAAATCCGACAAAGGCTAAGCTTTAAATTCTAATAACTAAGTTCTGAACTCTGACTTTGAAATCTAACAGAACTATTTTATCTTCCACAAAAAAATGAGCATTTTGGAAAACGAAAAACACCGCATTATAGCCGATATGATTGCTTTAGCTAGAGCAGATGACCATATTGATGAACGAGAACGGGATTTTATAATGGCCATTGCCCAACGTCTTGGGGTTTCCCAAACAGAAGTAAGTATGATTTTTGAGCAAGAATATACGCCCAAAGCATATGCTACGGAATTGGAGCGTATCACACAATTTCATCGCTTGATCCTTTTGATGAATGTCGATAAGAAGACACAGAAAACAGAGATTAACGCCATTCGTAATTATGGATTGCGATTGGGAATTCGACAGGAAGCCGTATCTCAAATCTTGGAGGAGATGGGCGATTATGAGCACAGTATGATCCCATCGCAACGTCTCGTAGAAATCTTTAAACGCTTTTATAATTAA
>CAZPTJ010000184.1:0-6580 GCA_964589085.1 uncultured Flavobacteriaceae bacterium
AAATTCAGCTTTTTATTCAAAATAGGAGTGTTATTTTATATTGATTTAGCTATAATTTGCTATCTCCTTTGCATGATCAGTATATTAGGCGATCTCTATTTTTAGAATAGATAGGTCAACGGATATGATGCGCTTCTACAGTTTGATTAAAAATGCTTAAGATTTACGACCATGAATTTATAGTCACTCTCAGCATTAATCTCCTAATTATTAAAATCAATGGTAAGATTAGTCGTCGTTCCTGCTTCCAGAAATAGTGTCTCTATTTCGGTGGTGGTTACATCATTAACTCTACGAATAATACTCATTTCAATAGATTGATTTCCGGCAACTTCGATCAAATTATTTTGTTCAGACGCGCTGCTCCATCCAAAATGGTGCCCATCAATAGGTCGATCGAAACCTACAGTTTGTTCATATACAAATGTCGTGGCAAACCAATCAGGAGGTTGGACATTCTCAAGATTTAAAAGCGATAAATTTATAAAGGCTTTCCGCGGTAAATTATACGCTACATTTAATATCGTATCCCTGCTTATTCCAGGTAAATTAAAATCATCCGAACCGCCAGTTAAATACTCATTCTCATTTATTTCATATTCAATAAAAAATGAGCTATCACTATCATTAAGTTCGTCATTTCTAATAAAAAATCTAAGTCTAAAATTTCCTTCGGCATCTGTTCGGGTCATCGCTTTTGTTCTAATAATTCCACCACTTAAACCCGAACGATTATTATACTTCACGGTAAGTTCTATATCCGAAATGGGTACTGTTCCATTATCCGTCATTAGTCTTCCAATAATTTCAGTACAATCTGTTTCACAATTTTGACTAATTAAGTCATCTTCCTCTTTTGAACATCTTATAAAAAGTGCAATTCCTAAAATGACGAGTACACTTAATTTTACTATTTTCATAAATACATCTCTGATTCTAATTTATAGATTAGAGAATAGCAACATGGTTGCGTCAAATTATTGCATAAAAAACCCGATTTCCAAGAAATCGGGTCTCTTTACTACTGTGAAAAAGCAAATGATTTAAGCTCCTCTCGTCTCCAGCGATGGTGCTGCTGGAAAATCAACTGGAACTTTTGTTGTGTTATTAATATAGTTGGATATAGTTTTGTCTCCAACTAGTACGATCGTATCAATTAAATTTTCTTTAGTAAATCCCGCATTGAAGAAATTTTCTAAAACATCACTGCTCGCTTCTCCTCTATTTTCTGTAATATTCTTAGCAAGCTTAGCCAAAACGTCTAATCTTTCATCAAAAGAAGCTTTCCCCTGGCGAAGCTCAATGATCTGCTCGTCATTAAATCCATTCATTTTACCAATTGCTGTGTGAGCGGCTAGACAATACTCACAATTGTTTACTTGACTAACGGCAAGATTTATCGCTTCTTTTTCTTTAGCTTTCAAGGAGGTTTTAGCTCCATTTAAAGCTAAATAATTCTTTAATGCATTATCACTATAGGCATATGTTGCAAAAAGATTAGGAACAAAGCCTAATTGTTTTTCTAAATTATCAAAGATTCCCTGATTGTCAGTTGAAACTTCTTCTCTTGTAGGTACATTGAATGTGCTCATAATATTTTTTAAATAATTAATTGAAAATTTTCACAACACTTAAGTCGTTTTATATTACGTTCCATACAGGCAAAACTTCCTTTTAGGGTATCAAAACTTCTCATTTCAGAAAGAAAGGTAAAAACCTACTTAAATATTAGGATAAATATCTTTGATTATAATTGATAAAAATCCCAAATGAACCTTGGAATTCTAACTAATGAGGAAGCTTATTCCTTATAAGGCCGTATAGAAAAGTTCCTACAATAGCACTAAGAAGTACAATGCCTATAGCCTCAAACCCTGCTCCTATGAGGGTAAACATAGGTCCGGGACAGGCTCCTGCTAATGCCCAACCTAATCCAAAAATAATTCCACCAAACAAATAGCGTCTGATTCCTTTTTCCTTAGCCGCTATTGTAATCTTATTTCCATCAAAAGCTTTTAGATTAAGGCGTTTAATGATTTGTATTGTAGATATCCCCAAAAGCAAGGCAGATCCAATAATACCATACATATGAATCGATTCGAATCGAAACATTTCGTAAATCCGAAACCAGGAAGCGGCTTCTGATTTAAACATAATAATACCGAATACCATTCCGATACATAAATAAGCAAGTGTTTTCATTTCTAAAAGATCAAAGGGAATATTGCATGAATCATAGTAAGACCGCCTATAAAGAAACCGATAACGGCAATGAGAGAAGGCAATTGTAAATTACTCAATCCCGAGATGGCATGGCCAGAAGTGCAACCACCAGCATAGCGCGCACCAAAACCTACTAATAGTCCTCCAATTATAAGTACAAGAAGAATTTTTACATCAGATAAGGATTCTCGAGCATATAAGATTTCAGGTAAATAGGCTTCTCCCGCACTATCAAAACCCAGTTTTTTAAGATGATGTACCGTTTTTGGATTAATAGCAACAGCTTCGTCGTTTGATAAATAGTGTGATGCGATATAACCTCCTATGACTGCTCCTATAGCCACTAAAAGATTCCATCGTTGTATTCTCCAATTAAACTTAAAAAATGATGCGGTTTTTCCAGCACCACAGATTGTACATAAGGTTCTAAGATTGGAAGACATTCCAAAATGCTTCCCCATCATTACCAAAAGAAATAGTACAAACGCTATAAGTGGTCCTGAAACATACCACGGCCACGGTTCATATATCCAACTCATAATATTAATTTATAATACAGAATAGCGATTATCATTCATGTAGGCTGAATGTATAAACTCACTACTATTTGATTAACTTAAGATTTTACTTTGCACGTATTGAGCCCTACTAAAGCATATATAGGACAAAAACTTACAAAACTGGTAAGTAAAAAGATCCCTGATACCCCTAAAAGGATATAACCTAGTGTACCTCCAATAATATTTTGCCAAAAGAGGACGCCTATTACCGCGGCTACAACTATACGAATTATGCGATCTACACCGTCCATATTTTTTTTCATGTTCAAGATTTTAAAAAGTTTATTTTATAATAATATGCCCGTAAATATGCTATGCATATCAAACAGGCAAAAATTATTTTTTTGCTTTATGATATTTCACGAATACTTTTCTTTTATGGAAGAAGTACAACTATAATCCGTCAGAAGGATTCCGGCTTCCTTAATAGCTTTAACTCCTCCTGCAATATCAATGATATTATGAATACCACGACTTTTTAATATGGATGCGGCAATCATGCTTCGATACCCTCCCGCACAGTATATATAGCAATTTCGACCTGAGGGAAATTCAGCAAGATTATCATTCAAAAGACTCAAAGGTGTATGTATAGCCTGCTTTAAATGCTCTGCTTTATATTCTGCTTGCTTACGCACATCGCATACAATAATATCATTTCCTAACACTTCTTTAAATTGAGTTACGGGAATTGATGTTACGGTATCATACTCTTTGGCCTCTTTCTTCCAACTCTCAAAACTTCCTTTAAGATATCCTAGCGTGTGATCAAAACCAACACGTGATAATCTGGTAATTGTTTCTTCTTCCCTTCCTTCTGGAGTGACCAATATTATAGGCTGTTTCACATCTCCTATTAAGGCTCCAACCCAAGGAGCAAAACTTCCGTCTATTCCAATATTTATAGATCGGGGTATATGTCCCTTTGCAAAATCATTTTGATGGCGTACATCTAGTATTATCGCGCCTGTTTCTTGTACTGCCACTTCAAAAGCTTTAGGACTTAACGCATGTGTTCCTCGGGCTATAACCTCACTAATATCCTCATAACCTTCTTTATTTAATTTTACATTTAATGGAAAATATTGAGGAGGTGATACCAATCCTGCTGTAACTTCTTCAATAAACTCCTCTTTAGTCATATCTGCACGTAGTGCATAGTTATTTTGTTTTTGTCCGCCTATACTTCCAACAGTTTCATTACTGAGATTCTTCCCACAAGCAGACCCAGCACCGTGAGCAGGATATATTATGACATCATCAGCTAAAGGCATAATTCTGGTACGCAAACTATCATAGAGCATTCCCGCAAGGTCTTCTTTGGAGATGGCTCCAGCTTTTTGTGCTAAATCCGGACGGCCAACGTCTCCTAAAAATAGGGTGTCTCCACTAAAAATAGCATGATCCTTTCCCTTTGAATCTCGTAAGAGGTACGTTGTACTTTCCAACGTATGACCTGGTGTATGTAAAGCTATTATGGTACAGTCTCCAAGTTTAAACTCCTGCTTATCTGTAGCGATGATAGCAGGAAAAGAAGTTACTGCACCCGGCCCATAAATAATAGGCGCTCCTGTCATTTTAGCCAGTGTCACGTGCCCACTAACAAAATCTGCATGAAAGTGCGTTTCAAAAATGTATTTTATACGTGCATTTCTCTGCCGTGCCTTATTTAAATAGGGTTGTACTTCACGCAAAGGATCTATAATAGCCACTTCTCCTTTACTTTCAACAAAGTATGCTCCTTGTGCGAGGCATCCTGTATATATTTGTTCAATGCGCATAATAAGTTCTGTTTACGCTTTTGCGAAAGCGATTATATACAGGCAAAAATAGTCGGGATTATAAAGATCTACAGTAACAAGTGTTACATTAGGTAGTTTAAAGTTTCACGAAAAACTCCATATAAAAAATAAACAGAGCCATGACGAAAATAAAATATCCGAATCCCTTTTTAAGTTTTTCTCCATTAATGAAATTACCGAGATAACTCCCGATCAGGATCCCTACAAGGGAGAGTCCTGTAAATAAAGATAGAAATTCCCAATCTATACGTGTGGTAATAGCATCTCCTAAAAAGAATCCTAATAATGATTTGAAAGCAATGATCATTAATGAAGTACCTATAGCAACTTTCATTTCAACATTAGCCATAATAACCAGTGCTGGAATTATCAAAAATCCACCACCTGCGCCAATCATTCCGGTAACTCCACCAACGATTAATCCTTCAATCAAAATAAGAGGGTAATTATACGATTTTTGGGTGTTTTTTACATTTCTTTCCTTTGGTTCGCGCAACATGGAAATTGCAGCGGGAAACATCAGTATTGCAAATAAACCTAACATTCCCATGCGTCTAGTAAACTCAAATGTTCCAATAGTAAATAATACATCGGGGAGTAACGGAATCACAATATGTCTTACTACCGAAACACCAATAATTGCAGGAATACCAAATACTATGGCTGTTCGCCAATCTACATAACCTTTGAAATGCTGTTTTATTCCTCCAAACAAGGCACTTGTACCCACAATAAAAAGAGAATAAGCCGTCGCAACTTTTTCATTTACCGCAAAAAGATAGGCAAGTACAGGGACGGCAAGAATGGAACCCCCACCGCCAATAAGTCCAAGAGAAATTCCTATAATAACCGCACATGAAAAGCCTATGAACTCAACAAATTCCATATTAACTGGTTCCGTTTACTTTGGTAAAAGCAACTTTTTGATTACTCATTTGGACAATAATTGATTCAAAACCCTCTTCACAAAGAAACAATTTTGATATGATTACGTTGTAATATTATTTTGCCTTGATTCTCCAGATTCTTTAACAGTCTGGATATCACCACCCTTGAGGTATGCAATTCATAAGCTATTTCTTGATGTGTGTGATAAATAATTTGAGCATTATTAACCTTTGCTTTATCCTTTAGATACTTTAATAAGCGTTCATCCATCTTAAGAAAGGCAATGCTATCAATGGTTTCCAGCAATTCCTTTAATCGATTATGATAGCTTTCAAAGACAAAATCACGCCAACTTTTATATTGGGTTGTCCAGGTTTCCATTTTTTCGATAGGAATCATAATTAATTTTGTGTCAATCTCAGCAATAGCACGCACTTCACTTTTAGTTTCTCCCATACAACAACTTAGCGTCATCGCACAAGTATCCCCTTTTTCCAAAAAATAGAGTAATAACTCATCTCCATCTTGATCATCACGCAAAATCTTTATAGCGCCATCCATAAGCAACGGCATACTCTTCACATACTGACCAACCTCTATGAGTTTATATCCTTCGGGAATTTCTTTAATAGTAGCGGACCTATTTATATCTTCCAAAAGGGCCTCTTCAAAAAGATGGCCATAGTATTGCTTAAGCGCCTGAATCATCTTGTGAAATTACTAAGTTAATTGCATATATCTTTTCGTATGAAAAAAAAAGTAATCTAGGATAAAGCATAACGTAATGGCACCAATAACAATAAAGTCATAATAATGCTCATTATTAAGACTCTAGCTTCTATTTGAGGAAAGGGTCTCAAAAAATTTTCTTTATTACATTCCAGATATCTCCTGTATAGAGCGCTATAGAATTTGCCCATTATATGAAACATATTCTTCTTTCGCATCAAAAGTAACGTCACAGCTCTTTTTACACAGTAACAAAGGTTACAGAGAGATTATACTTGGGGTCAACCCTTAATAAGAATACCTCTTGTTTTGAACATGATAGGGATTAAACCCAGATTATGCATTAGAAAATCTATTACAACTTGAAAGTGCTGCAAA
>CAZPTJ010000185.1:0-6531 GCA_964589085.1 uncultured Flavobacteriaceae bacterium
TTTTGCAGTGATTTCAGAACATAATAGATTTTCTATTGCATAATTCGGGTTTAAACAAAAAAGCGACAGATATCTGTCGCTTTAAACATTTTGTAATGCCCGTTATGCATTTGCAGCTTTAAAAGCTTTAAGCTTTTCGTTGAGTTGCGGTATGATTTCAAATGCATCACCCACAATACCATAATCTGCGGCTTTAAAGAACGGTGCTTCGGGATCACTATTAATAACCACTTTGACTTTTGACGAATTAATTCCGGCCAAATGTTGAATAGCTCCTGAGATACCTATGGCTATATACAGATTGGATGCTACAGGCTTCCCAGTTTGCCCTACATGCTCAGCGTGTGGTCTCCATCCCAGATCTGATACTGGTTTGGAACAGGCAGTAGCAGCTCCTAGAATATCAGCTAGTTCTTCTAACATCCCCCAGTTTTCTGGACCTTTTAAACCACGTCCTCCTGAAACAACAACCTCAGCATCAGCTATTGTAACTTTGTCCGTTGCTTTGTCAATAGATTGTGTGGTTACTCCAGAAGTTGCGTTCTCCACCTGAACTGCAAAATCTTCTACACTAGCCGAACCGTTATTTTCATGAAGACCATAAGCATTCTTTGCTAGCCCTACTACTTTAATAGGACTATTAATTTCTGTATAATTAAATGCTTTATTGGTGAAGGCCGTACGCTTTACTTTAAAAGGTGCAGTACTTTCTGGTAGTGCAACTACATTTGAGGCATAGCCCGCTTCTAACTCAGCGGCAACAAGAGGTGCCAGATATTTGGCATCAGCACTACCGGATACGATTAGGACTTCCGCATTTTCGGCTTTTGCTGCCTGTGAGATCGCTTTCGCGAAAGCAGAAGCATTAAATTGACTTAAAGCCTGATCGGTTATATTAAGCACTTTATCTACTCCGTGAGCTCCGAGATCTGTAGCATCACCACCGTGAAAAGCAACAGCCGTAACCGAAGTTCCCATCTGATCGGCAATCCCTTTGGCGTAACTTGCCACTTCTAAAGCTGTCTTTTTATAATTTCCGTTTTCTGATTCTGTATATACTAAAACTGACATTGTTAAATTTATTTCCGCGAAGACGGAAATCCCATCCACATTCGCTTATGTTATTAATTTTTTAAGATTCTCACTTTCATGAGAATTATCTAGATAGCCTTTGCTTCATTGTGAAGCAAATCGATTAAGTCGTCTACGTTGTCCACGAGTTTTACATCACCCTTAGGGGCAGGCTTTTCAAAACTCACTGCTTGAGTTGCTGATGTGGCTCCAGCAGGCTCAACAACATTTAAAGGTTTTTTGCGTGCCATCATGATACCACGCATATTTGGGATACGTAAGTCACTTTCTTCAACCAATCCTTTTTGACCACCAATAACCAAAGGTAGACTAGTGCTTACTGTTTCTTTACCTCCATCGATTTCACGTACTGCCGTGGCCTGCGTTCCATCAACTTCAAGGCCTATACAGGTATTAACAAAGTTGGCATTAATCAAAGTAGCCAGAATTCCAGGAACCATACCGCCGTTATAATCTATGGATTCACGACCGGCAATAACAAGGTCATAGCCTCCATTACCAACAACTTTTGCCAGTTCTTTTGCTACCTGAAATCCATCCTGAGCAGGTGTGTTTATACGTATTGCTCCATCAGCTCCAATAGCAAGTGCCTTGCGCAGCGTGGGTTCTGTTTCAGGGCCTCCTACATTGACAACATCGACAGATGCACCTTGTTTTTCTTTAAACCACATGGCACGAGTTAGGCCAAATTCATCATTTGGGTTGATAACAAATTGAACACCATTCGTGTCAAATTGTGTATCACCATCGGTAAAATTGATTTTGGAAGTAGTATCCGGAACGTGGCTGATGCACACTAGTATTTTCATTCTGATTTTATTTTGTAATGACTATTTTGTTTTCGTTGCAAAAGTACTACAAAACTTTCAAAAGTATTATGCGTGCATAATAAAAAAATAATAAACCTTGTTTTTATAGTTTCTTATATCCAGAAGATGGATTAGAGCTTTGTGATGAACCTTCAAAGTGCCATAAAATGTGCCATTTTATGAGTTTTAACGTAGCACCGCTACAGTTAAACTCAAAAATGTAGTGTAACGATATATTTTGCAGCACTTTCAAGTTGTAATAGACGTTCTAATCCATCATCTGGATTAAAAATATGAGCTCATTATTAGGACACAAGAAGTAGGACAAAAGATCAAATTTAAAATGGAAAGTAACCCATAGTGTCATAAAAAGTAAAATTTACCATACTATCTCCTAAATTTTGATAAAATAGATTGATAGCACCTCAGCTAAATGTTTATTTTTGTTCCTCGCTTTAAATTAAAAATTCATGAGAACAATTCAGTTTAGAGAGGCCGTTTGTGAGGCGATGAGCGAAGAGATGCGCCACGATGATACCATATATTTAATGGGAGAGGAAGTTGCCGAATATAATGGAGCTTACAAGGCGTCCAAAGGAATGCTGGATGAATTTGGCCCTGATCGTGTTATTGATACCCCAATTGCTGAATTAGGTTTTGCAGGTATTGCTATTGGAAGTGCCATGAATGGCAATCGTCCCATAGTTGAATATATGACGTTTAATTTTTCGCTGGTTGGGATTGATCAGATTATTAATAATGCAGCGAAAATCAGACAAATGTCTGGAGGGCAATTTAATTGCCCCATAGTATTCAGAGGCCCGACCGCTTCTGCTGGACAATTAGGAGCTACGCATTCTCAGGCTTTTGAAAATTGGTTTGCAAATACACCCGGATTAAAGGTGATTGTTCCCTCAAACCCTTATGATGCTAAAGGGTTATTGAAAGCGGCTATTCGTGATAATGATCCTGTGATTTTTATGGAGTCTGAACAGATGTATGGAGATAAAGGTGAAGTGCCTGATGGAGAATATATACTCCCAATAGGTGTAGCAGAGATTAAAAGAGAAGGAACCGATGTAACTATCGTTTCTTTTGGTAAGATTATTAAGGAAGCTTATGCGGCGGCAGACGATCTTCAAGAAGAAGGGATATCCTGTGAAATAATAGATTTACGTACCGTACGCCCTATGGATCATAAAGCAATCCTGGCTTCTGTAAAGAAGACGAATCGCCTGGTGATCTTAGAAGAAGCTTGGCCTTTTGGAAACGTTGCAACAGAAATTACGTATCAGGTACAATCTCAGGCTTTTGATTATCTGGACGCTCCCATTGAAAAAATAAATACGGCTGATACTCCAGCTCCATATTCACCGGTATTACTAGCAGAATGGTTACCTAACAAAGGAGATGTAATTAAGGCTGTAAAAAAAGTGATGTATAGATAATCTTTGATCTCAACTAACGTTATAGAGTGAGCTTCATTAGTGCAAACTAATGAGGCTCTTATAGTTTTAAATGAAACATATTAGTACTCGAATTCTATTTTTATTACTTCCATTTGTTGCCTTAGCGCAAACAAAAATAGGAGGTGTCGTGACCGATATTTCGGGAGAGCCCGTGCCCTTTGCTAATGTAGTTTTTGCAGGGTCAACAGAAGGAACAATTACCAATGAGAATGGACGCTTTTATCTGGAGTCGGACAATACGTATACCCTTGTGAGAATTTCTTTTATTGGCTTTACATCAAAAGAAATAACACTAGATAAAAGAGTAAACTATAATATGGAAATCCAACTGGAAGAGGAAAGTGATGCATTGGAAGAAGTTGTTATTTATAGTGGGAAGACTTCCAAAAAAGATAATCCGGCTTTGGATATTTTACGAAAAATATGGGCAAACAAACGTGAGAACGGTTTACGACAGTTTAAACAGTATGAATATGATAAATATGAAAAACTGGAATTTGATCTTAATACTATTGATAGTGCGTTAATCAAAAGTCGAATTTTTCGAGGGCTGGAGTTTATTTTTGACCAAACCGATACCTCTAGAGTTACTGGGAAAACGTATCTACCTATCTTTATTAATGAAGCTGCTTCTAAAGTGTATGGAGATAATGAATTGAATAAAGAACGTGAAGAATTGCTGGGGAATAAGAATAGTGGTTTTAATGATAATCAATTTTTGATTGAATTTGTAAAAGACTTATATAATCAATACAACGTATACGATAATTATTTACGATTTTTTGATAAAGCTTTTACCAGTCCAATTTCGACTACAGGAATTCAAGTATACAATTATGTTTTAGCTGATAGTGCCTATATCGGAAACAAATGGTGCTATAATATTATCTATTATCCCAGAAGGAAAAACGAACTTACTTTTAAAGGAGATTTTTGGGTAAATGACACCACATATGCTATCAAGGAAATCAATCTTCAGCTTTCTAAGAGTGCCAATATCAACTGGGTGAAAGAAGTATATATGGAACAGGAGTTCGATATTATAAATGACACTACTTTTTTATTGCAGCGAGATTATTTCCTATCCGACTTTTCATTTCGAAAGAAGAAGGAAGAGTCAAGAGGATTATACGGTAAACGAACAACATTATACGATAACTATCTTTTTGATCAAAAGAAGGAGGAAGATTTTTATGACGAAGAAACCTATTTCTATGATAAAGATATATACAATAGAGACGATGAATTTTGGGATGAAAGTAGGCAGGAGCAATTAAATAAAGATGAAAAGGGAGTATATAAGATGTTGGATACCCTTAAGACCGTAAAGAAATTTCAACGGCTGTATAATATAGGGAGTATACTGGCAACGGGTTATATAGGAGTCCCTAATCTCAATCTGGATTATGGTCCTATTTTTAATAGTTTCGGCTTTAATGATGTAGAAGGTCTTCGAGTACGTGGAGGAGTTCGTACCTACTTTGGTCAGAATGACCCTTGGCGTTTGGAAGGGTTTGGAGCTTATGGATTTAGAGATCAAAAATTTAAATTTGGTGTTTCTGGCAAGTGGCTTATCGATAAACGAAATAGAATTATCATTGCTGGAGGATATCGAAGGGATGTAGAACAGACTGGAGCAAGTCTAACGACATCAAGAGACGTATTAGGTAGAAACTTGGCCTCTTCTTCATTAGTAAACACCAGTAGTAATGACCGTCTGACATCTATTGAAATTTACAATGCTTCTGTAGAATTTGAACCTTTTCGAAATTTTATATTTAGGACTGATGCTTCGTTTAGAACCTTAGAATCGGCATCTCCTACATTCTCATTAGATTACTTTACGGATGCTACTCAAACAACGACCAGATCAGATTTAAGACAGACAGAACTTGTATTTACGGGAATCTGGGAGCCAGGCAAGAAAAGTACCGGCTTTGGGGTTGAACGCCGTACAACCAATGAGTGGTTTCCTACCATTTTTGCAAGCTACACTAAAGGGTTGCAAGGTCCATTGGATAGTGATTTTGACTATGATCGTTTACAATTATCATTTACTAAAGCATTCCGATTAGGGGGGTTAGGACAGTTTACAGCCTCTCTAGAAACAGGAAAAACTTTTGGAGAAGTACCTTTAGGCCTTTTAAGTCCTGTGCCTGGAAATCAATCATTCTTCTCTATTTTCAATACGTTTAGTCAGCTTGATTTCTATGAATTTGTGACGGATGAATATGCTTCACTACATCTGGAACATAATTTTGGAGGGCGACTTTTTTCTCGTATTCCCTGGTTACGTGAATTGAACTTACGTGAAATCATAGGTTTTAGGGCTATCGTTGGAAACCTGTCACAAGAAAATATTGATTTAAGCCGACCAGCCTTCGAAACCTTATTATTTCCAGATGGTGAAGGTATACGTCCTATAGTTCCAGAAGATTTAGCACCATTAGCTGAACCTTATTTTGAATATAGCTTTGGCGTAGGAAATATTTTTAATGTCTTTCGTATTGATGTTAATATCAGAGGGAATTACAATGAACTTCCGGATGCTCGAGACTTTGGAGTAACGGGATCTTTTGGGTTCTTCTTTTAATTGCAGTCTATAAGATATTTATCTTTGCAAAAATCTTTGAATATGATACCAGAAAAAGTAACCACCTTTGATGTATTAATAGAGATTCCTAAAGGAAGTCGTAATAAATATGAATACGATTTTGAACTCAAGAAGATACGTTATGATCGAATGATTTTTTCATCCATGATGTATCCTGCAGATTATGGGTTTGTACCAGAAACTCTTGCTCTTGATGGAGATCCTTTGGATGTATTGGTATTAGTTACAGAACCTACATTTCCTGGTTGTGTCATTGAAGTCAAACCTATAGGGGTTTTTCATATGGCGGATGAAAAAGGTCCAGACGAAAAAGTGATTTGTGTACCAATAAGTGACCCTATAGCCAGTCGCGTTAATGATCTTTCCGAAGTTAACCCACACTTAGTAAAGGAAATTGAACATTTCTTTCAGGTATATAAAGATCTTGAAGAGAAAAAAGTAGATGTCGGTGGATGGGGAAATGTACAGGAAGCTAAGGAAATTGTAGCAAAATGTGTAGAACGTTATAGAGATAGTGATGTTAAACGGAGTGATGTGACAATCTATT
>CAZPTJ010000186.1:0-6524 GCA_964589085.1 uncultured Flavobacteriaceae bacterium
TTTTCGGTTTAACTCCTAAAAATTCAATCATTTCTGGATAAAATTAGCATTTAAATTAGGAAATATTCCTAATTTTCATAAATTTACCGTATGGGAATCAATGAACAACCTTCAGAAATACGGCGATTTAAAGAGATACGTGAAGATCATGGACTTACACAAGCAGAGTTTGCTTCAGCTATAGGCATTAAACATTCTACTGCTGATATTGAACGGGGACGTACCAAATTATCCGGACAAGTAATTACTGAATTACTTCGCATATATGGTGTAAATCCATTATGGATCTATGGATATAGCAATCAAAAACATATCAATGTTGATAAAGGTGACGTGAGTCCTAAGGTAGTGCTTGTAGATGCCTTGGATAATGAAAATATGGTACTAGTCAATCAAAAAGCTGCAGCTGGATATCCTCGAAATATAGGAGACGCTACCTGGTACAAACAACTCCCAGCATTTGATTTACCCTTACCACAGTTTCGTAATGCCTCTTATCGTGGTTTTCAAGTAGAAGGCGATAGTATGTTACCAAATTTCAGGCCTGATGATTGGGTACTTGGAAAAGGAGTTCAAAGCTTATCCCACGCAGACAATAACAGAATCTATGTAGTTATTCTTCAAGATGCCGTAGTGGTTAAAAAATTGCAAAAACTACCAGATCCTTCAAGAGTATTATTAATCTCATTAAACGAAACTTACCACCCTTATGAAGTTTCTGTAAGTGATATTAAAGAATTATGGCAAGTCAATAGCAAACTAACTTTCCATACCGATGTCAATGAGGATCATAACGTCTTACGAGAATTACAGCAATCTATGGACGTTTTAAAAAGTCAATTACGCAGTTTGAGCAGCAATGGGGTTTCCTGAGATGTATCAGTTCCTGGAGGAACTTTGGCAAAACAATCATAAAGAATGGATGGATGTTAACCGTTCCTGGTATACGGAATGTCGAAACTTTTTTATCAGCTGGCTGGATGACCTTAATAAAATATTAGCCGCCATTGATCCAGAGTATTTTGACACTCCGGGTAAAAAAGGGATTAACAGGATTAATAATAATCTCATGTTTCATCCTAATAAACCTATCTATAAAGATCATTTTGCTGCTGGGCTGGACCAACGATCCAAACAGGGTGATTTTTATATCGAGATAGGGCTGAAACATAACCTATTGGCTGGTGGTTACTGGCGACCGGAATCAAAAATATTACGCAGTATTCGTGAAGCTATTGACTATAATGGAGAAGATCTTCAGTCCATTCTTGACAGGCCTCAATTCAAAAAACTATTTGGGGGATTATATCGCGATCAACCTTTAAAATCAGCACCCAAAGGGTTTTCCAATAATCATCCTCATATTGATTTATTACGACACAAAACCTTTGGGGTAGAAATGGAGCTTTCGCGAAAGCAGATTCTTTCTCCACATCTTACAGATACGATCATTGAGGTGTATCAGGAAATGCTGCCTTTTAGACGTTATCTTCGTGAAGCAGTAAGTGTATAAACCATCTGACTTATGTTAGCTCAAACCTTTCTAGAACTTATAGCAAAATATACTGAAGATGCTGCCTACAGCGCTAAATGTTGGGAGGAGATTGAAAAGGCATATACCAAAAAAAACAGGCACTATCACAACCTCAGTCATTTGGAAAATATGTATCAGGGGTTTGTGGCTGCCAAAGGATTGATAAAAGAACCGGACACCATGTTATTTGCGCTCTTCTATCACGATATTGTATATAAAGTAACCAAGTCTGATAATGAACACCAAAGTGCACTCTTCTTTAAAAAACAAATAATCAAGACTTCCTTCCCTCGCATTGAAGCTACAATGCATCAAATAGAAATTACCAAATCTCATGAGATCACACTAGATCCGGATGCCAATCTTTTTTTGGATTTAGACCTATCTATTCTTGGACATCCTTGGGAAGTGTATCTCACTTACAGCAGGAATATCAGAAAAGAATACCAGCGATATCCGGATTTTATGTACAAAAAAGGCAGAAAAAAAGTATTGCAACATTTCCTTCAAGCCAACACTATTTTTAAAACATTATTTTTTCAAGATCTTTATGAAGATACCGCTCGTGAAAACCTAAAACGTGAATTGGAACTATTACGTTAAAATGAGCCTAATTCTGTATAAAAAACCGATTTGAAAATGGTTAATTTTGTAACTTCCCAAGTGTAAATTACTGCTATGAATATTTCTATTAGACTGGAAAACGCTATCCAAAAACTATATACTGCTTTTCACAATAATACGTTACATCCTGAGTATTGTCACTCCTGTGCTGTTGGAAATATTATGGAGCAAAAAGAGGCCTGGCAACATCTCACAGATGTTCATGGTTCTTTACAATTAAATTATGTCGGGCGTGTTCATCAAAATTTTGGGCGTAAGTTTCAAGGTTATACTCCCATGGAATTACTTCAGATAGAAGCTATTTTTCTCAAAGCCTGTGGCTATGTACTACCCTTAAAAAAAGGATCTACAAGACCTCATAACCCTAAGGACAGAGATATCCTGTTTAATGGTCTAAGTGCGGTTGTACGTTATCTTTGTGATTTGGATCAAATCTCTGATGTTATGGACTGCTCAGCACTGTTTGATTTCAAAAAGGAAACTACACCAACTCCATCGGTTCTAGTATAATATCTCTTGGTCGCTTATTTTAAGTTCTCCATTATTCCAATAGAAGGTTAAGTTCTTATTTTGGCTGTTTTGCTATGCTAATTTTTGCATATATTTAGAACTAAGACCAACCTGATATGAAAACGTTCAAACTTTTCCTTTTTGTGATTATCTCTTTTTGTTTCGTCACTACTTATGGACAGAAAAAACAAAAATCGTCTGATAATATCAAAATCAACGAAAAAGAGTTCCACGATTTGAAGTGGCGCAATATAGGCCCCTTTCGTGGTGGACGTAGTGTAGCCTCAACCGGAGTCATCGGACAACCCTATACGTATTATATGGGAAGTACGGGAGGCGGTGTCTGGAAAACAACAGATGCGGGTATACACTGGACGAATATCTCCGATGGTTTTTTTAAAACCGGAACCGTAGGCGCTATTGCCGTAGCCGAAAGTGATCCAAATGTCGTTGTTGTAGGTATGGGTGAACATGCTGCACGTGGTGTAATGACCTCTATGGGCGATGGAGTTTATAAATCTACAGATGCTGGAAAAACCTGGAAGCATATCGGTCTTGACGAATCTCGACATATTTCAGATGTTATTATTCATCCTACCAATCCTGATATTATTTTTATATCGGTACAAGGCGCGCAGTATGGTCCGACGGTCGAGCGTGGTGTCTACCGTACTATAGATGGAGGTGATACCTGGAAAAAGGTATTGTATGTAAATGAAACCACAGGAGCTTCTTCACTGTCTATGGATATGAATAATCCCCGTATTCTTTATGCGGCGATGTGGCAACACCGCAGATATCCCTGGACGATAACATCAGGAGGAGAAGATTCGGGGATGTATAAATCTACCGATGGTGGAACAACCTGGAAACAACTAAAAGGTGGTTTACCTAAAGCTTTTGGAAAATCTGGTATTTCTGTTTCCCGTGCCAATTCCAATCGCATTTATGCGGTTATAGAAGCTCAAGGAGAAAAAGGAGGTGTTTATCGTTCCGACAATGCTGGAAAAAGTTGGAAACAGGTCAATGGCAATCGGGTAAATATCGCACGTTCATGGTATTATATGGAAATTTTTGCAGATCCTCAGGATGAGAACATTGTTTATGTCCTTAACGCTCCGGTAATGAAATCCATCGATGGAGGAAAAAGCTTTTCTAACATTACAGTTCCTCATGGAGATAATCATCATTTATGGATCAATCCATACGATAATACAAATCTCATTAATTCCAATGATGGTGGCGCCAATATCTCCTTTAACAGCGGAAAGAGTTGGAGTACTCAGGAAAATCAACCCACCTCACAATTTTATCGAGTCATTACCGACAATCGTATTCCTTATCACGTGTATGGTGGACAACAGGATAATTCTGCTATAGCCATTGCTAGTCGTACTAATGACGGAGGCATTGATTGGAAAGATTGGTACTCGGTCGCAGGATGCGAAAGTGCATTTCTAGCGTTTGATCCAGACAATCCCGAAGTAGTTTATGGAGGCTGTTATCAAGGAATTATTGAAAAATGGGTCGCTGCCTCACAATCGGGTAAGCCTATAAAAACCTATCCCGAGCTTGGTCTCAGTATTCAACCTAAGGATTTCAAATTCCGTTATAACTGGAATGCTCCAATCATCAGTTCTCCACAGGATAGAAATACTATTTATCATGCGGGTAATGTTGTTTTTAAAACACAAGATGGCGGGCATAGCTGGGAAGTGATCAGTCCAGATCTAACTAAAAATGAAAAAGACAAACAAGGTCCTGGTGGTGGTCCATTTACTAATGAAGCTGCCGGTGGAGAAAATTACAATACTTTGATGTCTCTCGTAGCATCTCCACATGAGCAAGGGGTTCTTTATTCTGGAAGTGATGATGGTTTGGTTCACATTACTCAAGACGATGGCGCCAACTGGAAAAACATCACACCAAAAAATCTTTCTGACGGTATTATCAATAGTATTGAAATATCACCCCATGATCCTGCAACGGCCTATATTACAGTAATGCGCTATAAAACTATGGATTTAAAGCCCTATATCTTTAAAACAACAAATTATGGAGCTTCCTGGTCAAAGATCACTAATGGCATTGATGACCCACATACTTTTGTTCGTGTCGTCCGTGAAGACAAAAAACAAAAAGGATTGTTGTATGCAGGAACGGAAACGGGGCTTTATGTTTCTGTGGATGATGGGAAGCATTGGGATGCATTTCAATTAAATCTTCCTATTGTTCCTATCAATGATTTAATCATACAAGATAATGATCTTGTAGCCGCTACTGCCGGACGCTCGTTCTGGATACTCGATGATCTAGGTGCTATTCAAAATAGCGCTTCCGCGAAACAAAATATACAGATTTTCCAGCCTAAAGACACCTATCGTATTTTTAATGGAAGTGGAAAACGTCCACGTCTCGGACAGAATCCCAAAAGTGGTATCACCTTCGATTATTACTTGGGAGAATTTAAGGATAGTCTGAATCTTAAATTAGAAATACTCGAAAAAGGAACAGTGATACGAACGATAACCAACGAGACTCAAAAAGACTTTAAAAGTTGGCCTGGTGGCCCTTCAAAACCTGCGGTGCTGCCCGCAAAAAAAGGATATAATCGTTTTACCTGGGATATGACTCGTGAAGTGCTCCCGGCAGTGGATAAAGTTTTTGTTTTCGGCGGGCATGGAGGTTCTACTGTAGCACCGGGAACTTATACCTTACGATTATCCGGAATCGGGCAGGTATCAGAAACTCAAGCCATTATTCGTCCTAATCCCAAAGTACAGGCTACTAAAGCCGATTTTGAAGAGCAGCAAACGGTTTTAAAACAAATTGAAGCTACCGTTCGGGATATTCATGAGTCGGTAAATCAAATGCGATCTGCACGAAAGCAATTAAAAAGTTATGCAATCTTACTGGAAGGAGAAGATCGAGCCCAAGATTTATTAGAAAAAGGAGATGGTTTGATCGAACGTATTGATACTTGGGAACGCAATCTGATTCAACCCGATCAAAAAACCTTTCAGGATGTGATCAATTTCAACAATAAACTCAATGCACAGCTCTTGCATTTAAAAGGTTTTATTGACACCGATGAACCTAAAGTAACTCAGGGTGCTAAAGAACGTTTAAGAGATTTAATGGTCGATTGGAAAGCATATACTGATGAACGAGACACTATTATTAATTCAGAAATGGCAGGGTATAACACCGCCTTTAAAGCACTCGATTTGCCGGCTATAATACTTAAAGATTAAGTCTGATGTCCAATAAAAATGAAATTATAGCTGATCAGTTGGTTCATCCTCTTTTTTTTTTTAGAGCATCAACAATTACAATTGGCTATCGAAAATGGTTCTTGTTATCACATTCATTCCTTTTTACGAAATGCATTTCTTAATAAAGAACAACTCAAAACTATAGATATAAATATATTTTTTGATTGCGGAAAAATGCCAAGCACCAAGAATGAATATAATCGTGTCCATGATACTCTTCTGTTAAAAAACGAACTCCTTCAAAAATCAGATAATCAGGATGGGAAATTAAAAATTTGTCACAGTTGTGGACATTCTTTTGATCAACATCAATTGAGAGGTTTTCCAAAGAAAGATTCTGAAGTCATTGATGAAGGTTGGATACTTTGTCCCGAAAAAGATTGCACTTGCTTTCGAACTTGGAGTATAAATTTAAATTATCCATAAATCAGGATACTTTTAATCTTATCTCAATTGCACATGAATATGATCATCGTGTCGTACCGCCCGGCAACCATGATAACGCAATTTATCAGATGACAATCCCAGTCTGGTTTTTAAATGAGGTTCTATAAAAATTTTCCCGACCTGAGGATATCGTA
>CAZPTJ010000187.1:0-4593 GCA_964589085.1 uncultured Flavobacteriaceae bacterium
GGATTTAATCTTTACGATACTTGGATGTATCCTCAAAAACCTGACTTAATATAGCTTTATCTGCTGGACTTAACGCTATATCCCTTCTCGCCATTGCAATGCGAGCAGTTTCAAAAGCTTTTTTAGGTTGATGGGTAACAAAACCACCCGCTCCTCCCCAGGAATAGGAAGGAATAAAATTTCTTGGGAAACCACTACCGTAAATGTTACAGGCAACACCGATGACTGTTCCGGTATTAAACATTGTATTAATACCGCATTTACTATGATCGCCCATCATCAAACCACAGAATTGTAAACCCGTATTGGCAAAACGTCCTGACTCATAATCCCAAAGCTTTACAGTTGCATAGTTGTTTTTTAAGTTTGAGTTATTACTATCGGCCCCAATATTACACCACTCTCCTAGTACTGCATTTCCAAGGAAGCCATCATGTCCCTTACTGGAGTAACCAAAGAACACAGAGTTGTTAATCTCTCCTCCTATTTTACAATACGGCCCCGTCGATGTAGGTCCATAAATTTTTGCTCCCAATTTTACAGTACTATGTGCTCCTAATCCAAAAGGCCCTCTTATAATACTTCCTTCCATCACCTCACTGTTCTTTCCTAAATATATAGGTCCATTAGTAGCATTGAGAATACCAACTTCTATGGATACTCCTTCTTCAAGAAATATCTGATCTCGATTCATACAATGTACAGATTTCGGTATAGGTTGTGATTTTCTCCCTGCAGTTAGTAATTCAAAATCCTCTTGTATTGCACGGCCGTTTTTGGAAAAAATATCCCAGGTATGCTCAATTCTAAAAAGATCCTGGAACCCATAATCTATAACTTCATACGCATCAAAATCTACCTCCTGATCTTCTTTAACATAAAAGGCTATGGCTTCACCACCATCAAAAATGGCTTGATTTACCTCCATTCCTTTAATCAGCGTAACAAGGTTTCGAGTAGGTAAATAAGACGCATTAATCATCACATTCTCCTCAAGCTCTACTAAAGGCCACTTGTCTGCAAGATAATCTTCGGTTACAGTAGTCGTGGTATATCCCAAATGTTTTTCCCATTTTTCACGTATAGTAAGTACCCCAATGCGAATATCTGCTACAGGTCTGGTGTAAGTAAAAGGTAGCAGTTGATTACGTACTGTTCCGTCAAAAAGAATATAATTCATAATAAGGTATAGTTGAGTAACGACTACGAAGTTACCTATATTTCAAAACTCAAAATTCAGAAATCAGAATTATTTTAATTTTACCGTCCATTCAAATTCAAATTCAGAAACTATAATTCCCTCTGCATTTGTTCCTATAGCTTTCATCCAACAGGTTTGTCCTTCTCCACTCTGAATCGCTTGTGTAATAGCTTGATCAATTTTTATCCCATCCTCACAAATGAATGTTATTTTTCCAGTCGCTTTTTTAGTAAATGAGGCTTTGTTATTTAGGACAAGCATAGAGATTTTATGTTCACTATTTCGAATATAACTTACGACCAATGCTCCTGTACTAAGCTCTGCAGCCATTCCCTGAACAGCCCAAAACATACTTTTAAAAGGATTCTGATTAATCCAGCGATGTCTAACAGTAACTCTGGAACTATGCTCGTTTATCTCCCTTAAACGTACGCCACATAGCCAGGCAGAAGGTAAGCGCAACATCGTAAACATATTGAATTTAAAGGGACTAGCAAACTTCATGGGTATTGGTTTTTGGTAAAAATAAACAATTATCAATGATTTGTAAATCTCATTATAAATGTTAAATATATCTTAATTTTTAGTACTATGCGTAACATAATACTTGCTTTTAGACTTATCTTTGTATAAGAAATTAATAGACTATGGAAGCTACTATATCTTCAAACCAAAAAAATGTAAGTACGTTTACCCACTTATCTACCTTTAGTAAATGGTTTATTCCTTTAGGTAATTTTATCGTTCCTATTATTATATGGAGTGTTCAAAAAAACAAATCCAAATTTGTAGATGAACATGGAAGAGGTGTAATAAATTTCCAATTGAGTCTATTACTTTACGCCCTAGGTCTATTTATCCTGAGTATTCCATTTTTTATATGGCAAGGGTTTAATCTTATAGGTAATGACACAGAAATCATATTCAGTGATCATTTCCATACTCAAGGAGATATAGCCTCAGCTGGTGGTTTTCTTATTTTATTAATTATAGTAGGAGCAATTGGAGCAGGTATTCTCATTTTTGAAATCATATGTGTTGTATCTGGAGCAATGAGTGCCTCAAGAGGTGAATATTATAAGTATCCGTTGGCTATTAATTTTATTAAGGCATCTGTATATGATACTCCCTCTGATGAGTCAACTTCAGATGAATCAGAGATCCCAGAACCACAAGTAGGTTAACTAGAATCATTTAATGTTACGATGAAAAAGTATTTCAACATATCATATATAGCGATTGTAGGCGGAATTGTATTTCTGACTTTCGCTCTACATGAGTTAGCGCATTATCTTATGGGCGTAGCATTAGGGTATCCTATGCATATAACGTTGAATTCGGTTTTTCTGGCAGAAGGATCTTATGATCCTGCCTGGCACAAACAAGTAGTAAGTGCAGCGGGGCCGGTCTTTACCATCATAACCGCTATTGTTTTCTACATACTATTGCGAAAAAAAGAAAGTATATATGCTTATAGTGTTTTATTTACTGCTTTTATAATGCGCCTTATGGCAGGATTGATTTCTCTATCTAGCCCTAATGATGAAGCTCGTATTAGTGAATCTTTAGGAATTGGAAGAATGACATTACCACTTATAGTTATCCTCCTATTAATTGGACTAACGTATAGCATATCAAAAAAATATAACTATGGAATTAAAATCAATGCGTGGAATTTTGTACTCGTCAGCTTTTTTATAACTGTCGTTGTCCTTGCAGATCAATATATAATCAAAGATCTTATGATACCCTAAAAAATCATCATCAATCAAATCAATCAATCGCGTTTACGCTTTCGCGAAAGCATAGACATCATCAATCAAAAAACGAACAGTTTAATGCTTATTAAAATGAACATCTTATGAAGATAGAAAACACCAAAGCACAAATGCGTAAAGGGGTGCTGGAATACTGCATACTCTCCGTTCTTAGGGACGAAGATGCTTATGTAGCCGAAATTCTAGACACGCTAAAAAACGCAAAGTTGCTGGTGGTAGAGGGTACAATTTACCCACTACTCACAAGACTTAAGAATGCAGGCTTGCTCAACTATCGTTGGGAAGAGTCCACTAGTGGACCGCCTCGCAAATACTACGGACTTACAGAAACCGGAAAGTTATTTTTAAAGGAGTTAACAACCACTTGGGATGAACTACAATCTGCAGTAAGTGTGGTCACCGCTATAAAAACACAAAAGAAATGAACAAGACAGTCAATATAAATTTAGCAGGTATTTTCTTCCATATCGACGAGGACGCTTATGCCAAATTACAACGCTATCTCGCTGCCATAAAACGTTCGTTTGAGGGCGTTCAGGGTGAAGACGAGATCATTGCAGATATCGAAGCCCGTATAGCCGAACTTTTCAATCAAAAAATTGAAGAACCCAGACAAGTGATAAGCTCCAAGGAACTAGAAGAGGTTATCGAAGTTATGGGACAACCCGAAGATTATGCGGTAGACGAAGAAATATTTGAGGACACTCCTAAACAAAAAGCATCTTCTTCAAGAAGTACTACAAGCGGTAAACGCCTGTATCGCGATACGGAAAATGGATATATAGGAGGTGTTTCTTCAGGTTTTGGACACTATTTGGGTATAGATCCCTTGTGGATACGCATTGCCTGGATTATTCTGGTACTCTTCGGATTTGGTTCTCCTATTTTAATTTACATCCTACTATGGATACTTATTCCTGAAGCACTCAGCACATCGGATAAACTCTCGATGAAGGGAAAGGCGGTTAACATTGACAATATTCAACAAAAAGTAAAAGAGGGATTTGAAAATGTGGCCGACACCGTGAAGAATGTAGACTATGAACGTTATGGAGATCAGGCTAAAAAAGGAGCTAAAGGTTTTTTTAGCACTATAGGTGATGTCATTATGTTTTTTATAAAAGTTTTTGGCAAATTTATAGGGGCGTTATTCATCCTTATAGGAGCTGTAACCGTCCTATCTTTATTTATAAGTGTGGTTACTGCCGGATCTATAGACTTATTTAATCCTGGCTTCGGAAACTTATCAGACTTTGTGAGTAATGATACTAATGTTCCTACCTGGATTGTACTATTGCTTACCCTGTTTGCTGTTGGAATTCCATTCTTTTTCCTCTTCTACTTAGGATTACGTATTGTGGCGAGCAATTTAAAATCAATGCCGTTAGCTGGGAAGTTAAGTCTATTGGGGCTTTGGTTAATCTCAGTGATCGTATTAGGAGTAATTGTGGTGGATCAGGTATTGGAAAATTCGCATAGCGGCAAAACCACTACAACACAACAACTCAATATCAAAGATGGCGACACTTTAAGATTGGCTATGAATGCCGACAATCGTTATGACGTTCCTTTAGGGAGATCCAATAATTTTTATATGGAATTTGATGAAGATGG
>CAZPTJ010000187.1:4693-6505 GCA_964589085.1 uncultured Flavobacteriaceae bacterium
AGTTTCAAAATAAAAGTAGATAACTAATGAGAAAATCTATTAATTATATCATTTACTTTATTCTAGGGTGGTGTTCCATGTCAACAATTGCACAAGAAGCAAGAAATTCTGAGTTGTTTTTAGAATTACAAAAGTTGGATAAGCAATTATTTACAAATGGCTTCAATAATTGTGATATGGAAGCTTTCAAAACTCTTATCAGTGATGATTTTGAATTCTATCATGACAAAGGAGGATTGGAAAATGACAAAAATGCCTTTATCACGTCTTTTGGCAATAATATGTGCGATCCTAAAGCAAAACCCATACGCAAATTACAGGAACAGAGCCTTACCGTATTTCCATTATATGAAAACGGTGTGCTTTATGGAGCCATCCAGAAAGGAATTCATGAGTTTTACATTCAGGAACCGGAAAAAGAAATGTATAAAACTTCTGTAGCCAGATTTACCCATGTTTGGGTAAAAGAGAATAATCATTGGAAAATGCATCGTGCATTAAGCTATGATCATCAATCGCCTCAGGCGGCACCTACAGTTTCAACACATCGTGTAAAAGAGAATTTACTTTTGGATTATGCTGGGACCTATACTGCATCCAGTACAGGAGAAGTTACTATTTCAGAAACAAAAGGAACACTGTATTTAAAGGCTGGGAAAATGGAAACCCATCTAGTCGCCGTTTCCGATACGCTTTTTAAACACCCTCAGGCTCCGCTTACTTTTGAATTTATCAAAAATACCTCGGGAACTGTTGAAAAGTTTTTAGTCCGTGAAAACCAAAAAATTGTTGAGGAGGTAACACGTATATAAACAGTTCAAGCTAGTTTATCGACAGTTGAGCATTTAATAGTAGAAATCCAAAACTTAAAAAACAATATTTACATCAGATTATTCGGGAATCATTCATCAATCAATAATTAAACAATCTTAAAACTCAAAAAAATGACTGCACTAATCAAATTCATCTTAGGCCTATTATCGGCCTTATTACTGTCCTCCTGTGCCTTTAATATTTCATTAGGACAAATACGAGGCAATGGCAATGTACAAACAGAAAACCTCAATATTTCAGAGGCCTTTGAAGGTGTTTCTGCTGGAAATGGCTGGGATGTCTATCTTGAAAAAGGAGATCGCGTATCAGTAACTGTTGAGGCTGACGAAAACCTCATAGACGCCATGGATATTTATATTAAAGGAAACACATTAAAAATTTACTGTGAAGACAATATCAAAAGTGCTACTTCAAAAAAAGTATTCGTTACTTATGTTGGTAATCTGGAATATATAGGTGCCAGTAGTGGTGTAGATATCATTACAAAAGAAGTATTGAAAGGAGAAGAATTATCACTTCATGTATCTAGTGGTGGCAGTATAAGTACAGAAGCTGTCGTACGCAATATAGATACCGATGTAAGCAGTGGTGGTGATATACGCATTGCCGGAAGCACAGAAAATTTAACTGCAGATGTTTCTAGTGGCGGTATGATTAAAGCTAAAGATCTTAAGGCAAAATATGCCAATGCCAATGCGTCAAGTGGTGGGTCTATTGATCTATATGTAACTGACGATCTCCGCGCCAGAGCATCAAGTGGTGGTGATATCGATTATTGGGGAAATCCCGATAAAGTAGATGCTCCTCGTAGAAGTGTTTCTGGAGGTAGTGTTTCCAAAAAGAGCCTATAATTAATTGTTATTTTAAAGTAGGAAGAGGCGGTTATCCAATGAGGTTAATCGCCTTTTTTATTTTAACGCTCTAATTCAAAATAAAACTTACACTTGCAGTTACGGTAGATATATCTGATTGGATATT
>CAZPTJ010000188.1:0-6454 GCA_964589085.1 uncultured Flavobacteriaceae bacterium
CCTAAGGCTTTTAATGCCGTACCCAAACCATTCCAGAAGTCTGCATTTTCAGGATAGTTTTCTATAAACATCTGATATATAAATGCAGCACTTTCATACTGTGATTGTTCCATCAACAATTGTCCTACATTACGAAACTCTTCTTCGAACGGAAAATGTTGGTATTTCGGATCATTGATAATACGCTTAGCATCAGTTCTCAATTGCTCTATTTTACCATCCATAAACAATTGCGTAAAGTGATCCATAGGATTAGGGAGTGCCGCCTGAGCGTCAATACTAAGCACTAACTCCAAAACAGGATCGGCATTGGTACGATATTGTTCAAAGGTCATGGTTTCCTCGTACACAGGTGTGGTCGCAGCTGCATTTTCCCATTGCGGCATATCCTGCCACCAGGCAAAAGACAAATAAGCATTGATTCCTGAGTTGGGCAGGGTCACCTTTTTCGTATCTCCATAAAAGTTCTTATTCTCTGCAGTAGGTTCCCCGACAAGGATCGCCTCTGTATAGTTTTCTACTTCATTAGTCAGGTTTTGACAAGCAGAGAAGGTGTTACGACCGATGATATAAAAGAACTTTCCATGGGTGTTTAATTGTGGTCTGGCCATGATCCCCTTTATAAAAGGCTTATTGTTATAATTATTTCCCCCTCCATTAAGGCGTACGTCATACACCAGTTTATCTACCTCATGCGTATCTATAAACTCAAAAAGACGGACATAAAAGTCTTTTAATTTCTCTTCTGGATCATCAAATACAGAACTCTGGCGTACATAGAGTGTTTTGGTTTCGGTTAAATATTCATAATAGAAATACTTCTCATTGAGGTGTTTAAGATATAAAGGGGGCTCTCCTGCCCTTCTCACACTTAACCACTCGGCATTGGGTATCGTAAGATTATAATCTCTAGACATCTCTTTTAGCGCAATAGAAGGAAAGGTATAATCAAAAGTTTTTCCATCTTTTTCTAAAGTAAGTGTCACTTTGGTATTCCAGGTATCTATAACCCCTTGTGCGTGTAGCACAGAAGGAACTGTAAGAAACCGGAGTCCATAGGCCTTAAAATATGAATCGTTTTCTACAGGAACTACGGGTCTTATTTTGGCTAAAGCCTGATCAACGGGTAAGTTCCCTACTTTAATCACTTTAGCTCCCAGTGTTTTTGCATGAGCCTTATGGACACCTTCAATATAAATACCGTCTTTAAAATGATATAGATTTACGGGTAATACGGCTTCTCTTGCCAGTGTACTAAAAGGGATTTGAGTATGTCCATACGCAAAGAGAGAAACCATACGCGCCATTCCTACCTTCACATCGTGTTCCTGTAAATTCGGAATTTCCTTACGAAAGGCTGCTACGGCAGCATCCCAGGTTTTTTGCTCCACTTTTTTGAAAAGGAAAGGAAAATCTTGATGAACGCGTTGCTGTAAGTAGTCCAGATCTTCGAGCCACGCTTTAGTACTTGTCGTTTGTTGACTTTTTGCTGTAGCACCTATCATAAGAAAGGTGAATATTAATACGATATGTTTAAGCATTATTGTTTTCATGATGTTTTTTGATTGATTGTTTCTATTAGAGTGTAAAGAACGTGAGATGCTGCGCTTTTCGGATGCTATTTCTATTGAATTGTCGCATATCACCTTTGAATTGTAATCAAGCTAATTTCAATAATTCGTCAATCCTTTTAATCTTTCAGATGACTTAATAAATAGGGTTGACACAAACTGAATTCCAAGGACGAATAACCTACATTTGCAGCGTGAAAAACAGCAAGTCTTCCCAACTGGAATTTATCGCTTTAATGGCCTCTTTAATGTCTGTGGTGGCATTGGCCATTGATGCTTTATTACCGGCTCTAGATATCATTGGTTTTGCTATAGGAACTCAAATCCCTGCAGACAATCAGTTACTGATTACCATGATTTTTCTGGGTCTGGGGATTGGTCCTATGCTCTTTGGCCCGATATCAGACAGTTTGGGACGTAAACCCATGGTCTATGTGGGATTTGTCATATTTATTATATCCAGTATTATCTGTGTATATGCTCAAAGCCTGGAAGTGATGATTGCCGGACGTATTCTACAAGGTATAGGCCTTTCTGCGCCACGTACGCTGGCTATTGCTATTGTACGAGATAAGTTTAGTGGAGATTATATGGCACGTATTATTTCTTTTGTGACCGTTGTTTTCCTATTGGTTCCTATTATCGCTCCTGCTATGGGCAAATGGGTACTGGATGCTTATAACTGGCAGAGTATTTTTTATGTGCAAATAGGGATTGGCATTTTGGTTACCTTCTGGTTTTGGAAGCGTCAGCCGGAGACCCTTGCCGTAAGCAAGCGTATTCCCTTTACCCCTACCGTTTTTAAAAATGGCTTTAAGGAAGTCTTACAACAAAAAGCAACGATGGGCTATACCCTGATTTCTGGCTTTATTGTAGGATCATTTTTAGTGTATCTCAGTAGTTCGCAGCAAGTATTCCAGGAGCAATATGGGCTTAAAGATGCTTTCCCCTATATCTTCGCTGGTCTGGCTATAGCCGTAGGATCGGCGATCTTTTTAAATGCCACGCTTGTTATACGCTATGGGATGCGTCGTATTGTGAATACTGCTATTGTTGGGTATTTTATAAGTTCGTTAGTCTATGTGATTTTATTCTTTAATACTCCAAACCCTCCAATATCTGTATTAATTACCTTTTTTGCCATTCAGTTTTTTGCTATAGGTTTTCTTTTTGGAAATCTGCGGGCACTAGCGATGGAGCCTGTTGGGCATATTGCTGGTATTGGCGCCGCCATTACCGGTCTGATCTCCACCTTGATGGCCGTGCCTATAAGTACATTCATAGGACGTTATATAACAGACCGTGCACTTCCGTTGTTTATAGGGTTTTTGGTGTGTGCAACCTTATCGCTGATGCTCGTTTTGGGTTTACAACACATAAGAAAACCCCTAAAATCATAGGGGCTTCTATTCTTTTTATGCTTTCGCGAAAGCGGTATCTTATCTTAAAGTTTGCTTAAGACTTCTTCTGGATCAGCTCGTAATTTATAATCCTCTTTCAGAAAATCATAAGATATAGTTCCATCCTGTTCTACAATATAGGTAGCAGCAATAGGCAGCGAATTATCTGTATTCCCCTGACTTTGATCAAGGTCAATGCCGAATTTGTTATATAAGTTTACCAATTCTTCTGGCAATTGATACACCAGATTCAATTTTCTAGCGGCTTCGTTATCTACATCAGAAAGTACTTCAAAAGTGAGTTCGTTCTTTTCCTGCGTTGTTAAAGCATTATCTGGTAATTCAGGACTTATAGCAACAAGTTGCGCTCCTTTGGACTTGATTTCGTCTAGAGCGTTTTGAAAAGCTCGTAATTCCAGGTTACAATACGGACACCATCCTCCACGGTAAAAGGTAATCACCAAACGAGATGTCTTTAATAACTCTTGTAGGTTGACTACCGTACCTGTAGCATTAGGTAAACTTATTTCCGGTAAACGATCACCACTTTTTAAAGCCTGCTCAATGATGGGCGTATCTTTTAATTGATCAATGGCTTGCTTCATGGTGTCTTGTGCGGCTCCGGGATGACGCTGTGCGCTTCCCTCGGCTAATTTTTTTAAGGCTATAGTTAGGCTCATCTTTATTTTTTTAGAGCTGCTTTAGACATTAAAATAATAAGAACTTTACAAACGATAGGGTCTTTTTTTTAAGTAATTACGATCCTAGTCTTCTTAACATTTCCTTGACGCACTGACCGAACAGTTTTATGTAATTTTATCCATCACAAAAAACCACCAAGCCATGAAGAAAGTCATTACCAGTATTTTGACCGCAGTATTCGCATTATCGACCCTATGGGCAAATGACGAATTAAAAAAAGATTTTATCACTGGAGATCCTGATATCAAATCCATACACGCACTTACTTTTGGACCAGAAGGCATATTGTTTATAGGCGATAGCGAGGCTGCTAAGGTTGTTGCTATAGATATGGGTAACGCACAGAAAGCAGTAAATGAAAACTTGAATATAGGCAATCTGGAAGAATTGTTAAGTGATCTTTTAGGATCAGACAGCGATCAGTTTCAAATTGTTGATATGGCTGTGAATCCTCAGAATGAGAACATTTATATCGCCGTAAATCACAGTTCAGGAAAGTCCTTGTTGTTTTTAGTCCATAATAATACGTTATCACCGGTTTCTTTGGATAAGGTTGCTTATTCTCAAATAGATCTTGTGAATCCTGTGGCGGCGGACGCTAAGGATCGCAGAGGTCGATCATTACGTAAATGGGCTATTTCTGATTTGAGCTATGCCAACGGTAACCTAATGCTATCTGGTTTGAGTAATGCAGCGTTTGCCTCTACTTTTAGAGCCATCCCCTTCCCTTTCTCAGAAAAGCAAGAATTCAGTTCCTTAGAAATTTATCACGCAGCTCACGGGCAATACGAGACCAATTCGCCGATTAAAACCTTTACGACAATGACGCTTAATGATACTCCGCATATCATTGCAAGCTATACCTGTACTCCACTCGTTGTTTTCCCTATGGATCAATTAAAAGCTGGTGCACATACAAAAGGGCGTACCGTTGCCGAATTAGGAAATTGGAATACCCCATTGGATATTATTGAAATGGAAAAAGACGGAGAGCGTTATATCCTTTTAGCCAATACGAATAGAGCTTTAATGAAAATTAATGTGTCTGATATCGAAAGTTTTGGAGATTCACTTACAGCGCGTGTTCCACAGCGTTCTGATACGGCAGGGGTTTCCTTTATTAACCTTCCTTTTGTGAATGTACAACAGTTAGATAAGCTTAACGATACTACTTTTGTGATGCTACATCGCGAAGCAAACGGAAACCTGGCGTTAAAAACCGGAAATAATCGTTGGCTATAATTGCCTTGAAACGGCAATTCACCATAGTATTCATCATATTTGGAGCCTTGATGTCTTTTTCTCAAGAGACGTCAAGGTTTTCTTTTTCTAGAGATAGTATTCTTATTAATGATCCTTCTCTTGTTGAAGAACTCGTAGTATATAGAGGGTATCTTGATACCATTACAAAACCTTTAACGCCTGTTCTGGGCACCAAAAAACAATGGGGAGATCAATTTGCCTTTTATCCTTATGTTCCCTTTAATCTAGATAGTCCTTATACGCTCTTTTTTAAAGATGGAGTTCAGTTATTCTCCATACCACAACCTGAGGGATATGAGCAACTTTCGGTAAAGGCTATCTATCCCAAGACTAAAACAATACCGGCCAATTTCTTGAAATGGTATATCAGATTCTCGCGTCCAGTGAACGCTTCCCGTATTTATGAGCATATCCGTATTACCGATCTTGAAGGAAACGATATCGATCGTGCACTTCTGCCTTTATTAAATCCCTTAATCTCTGAGGATAAAACACTATTGACACTTTGGGTAGAACCTGGTCGTCAAAAGCGTGATTTGGGGCCTAATACACGTCTGGGAGCTGTGTTTGAAGAAGGAAAAAAGTATAACCTTATCATTGAAGGTCTTAAAGATCAGAATGGAGTATTAATGGACGCTCCCGTTAGTCATTCCTTTGCCATTATCAAAGCAGATCGCATAAAACCGGATAGTATGCTTTGGACGCTTAGAAATCCTACTGCGGGAACTCAGGATCCTTTATACATTGATTGTAATGAAATTTTGGATTACGGGAGTCTTCAAGATGCCATTCATATTACCACTTCAGAGGGTATTGAAATCTCTGGAACACTGGAATGGGTCGCATCAGATAAGAGTATTCAATTTATTCCGTCATTTAATTGGATAAAAGATGATTACACTATCTTATTTAATAAAACACTTGAAGACATTTCAGGAAATAACCTGGAACGTTTATTTGATAATGACATCAAAAATCGTTCTGAAGATTATCATCCCCAAATACGTTCTTTTCGTATTGATTAATTGTTTTCAATCTCAGAACTCTTTCACGAAAGTGTAACAGCATTTCACTACGGTGGTCATTGAAATAGTATATTCCTATTTTAATCCGATCAAAAAACAACAGTATGAAATTCCTCCTCTCTACCCTACTCCTTTTTATAACACTTACCGGCGGTTTGGCACAAAACCATATCAAGCTTTCTAGTAAAACAGTAACAAAAGACTTTTCTTTTACCAATTTTGATGCCCTGGATGTCGCCAATGATTTTAAGGTAATCATAAATTTTTCTAATGGCCTTTCGTCCATAAAGGTTACAGCTAACGAGAATCTGATGGATAAGGTTGCTGTCTCCAAGCAAGGAAAAACCCTGACTATACGTTTAAAGGATAATCTATGGCTTAAAGGGCCGGTTATACTTGATGTTCAGATTACTGCGCCTATGATTAATTCATATAAAGTAGCTTCTGATACTACGGTCATCCTGACGACGCCTTTGAAATCTTCTAACGTAAA
>CAZPTJ010000189.1:0-6346 GCA_964589085.1 uncultured Flavobacteriaceae bacterium
CAAGACTTTGGGTATTTTCTCCCATGGATGCTCCTCTTTTATCATTGATAATTTGACCTACAGGTACCGCGCTGCTGTCACCTCGATTCTTAGTAACTATGGCAAAAGAGACTTCTTCTCCCTTAAATTCCATAGTAGGATTAATAAAAACTGTTTCACAGCTAGGGTATTTACAGGGGTTCCCGCCAGGGAATCTCCCACTTTGGGGGTATCTGCCTAGATAAATACGCAGCCCTTTTATAGAGGTACTGGTTTTTCTTGCCTCTTCTTCAATAAAGGCGATATAATCTTTTAAATGCTCAAAGTCTATAGTCAATGATTGCGTAGCCTTTATATAGGCAGCATCACGTTCCGGGATTCTTTGCCCATCATCATTTGTATTTTGTCTTGCCTCAATTAATGGGACACGATTGTCTTTATAATCTTTATAAAGTATCTCAGCATCTGCTATAGGTATTATTATCTCAGGAGTGGGCATAATTAATTTTGGATTTTGGAATGGTTAATACTCAGAAAATTGACAAAAATTGTCCGTTGTAAAGTGTGTGTTTTTTTCATTTAGGGAAGATTTAAATGTTAAATTCAAGACTAAATCTAAGACATTAGAACCTTTTAGAAGCAAACGAAATAAAAAAAGGGGCATATGCCCCTTTTGTATAAGGTGAATGACCTAGCGGTCATTTAAGGGTAATGTATATGTTAATTAATTAAAATTCAGCGTGTCCGGGAAATCGAGGATATGGGATTACGTCTCGGATGTTGGTCATCCCCGTTACAAATAGAACAAGGCGTTCAAACCCTAAACCAAAGCCGCTATGCACACAAGTCCCAAATCGTCTTAGATCCAGATACCACCATAATTCTTCTTCAGGAATATCAAGGGCAGCCATTTTCTCCTTTAGTACATCCAGGCGTTCTTCCCTCTGAGAACCTCCCACGATTTCGCCTATCCCAGGAAAGAGAATGTCCATCGCTCTTACCGTTTTTCCATCCTCATTAAGTCTCATATAAAAAGCCTTAATATTTGCAGGATAATCGTATAATATAACGGGGCATTCAAAATGCTTTTCCACAAGAAAACGTTCATGTTCGCTCTGAAGGTCCGCGCCCCATGCATCTATTGGGAACTTAAATTTTTTCTTTTTATTAGGTTTGCTATTACGTAAAATGTCTATGGCCTCTGTATAACTTACACGCTTAAACTCATTGTCAACTACAAATCGTAATTTGTCTCTCAATAACATAGGTGCGCGTTCTGCCTGAGGTTTTTGCTTATCTTCATTAACCAGACGATTCTCCAGAAACTCAAGGTCATCCTGACAATTCTCCAATGCGTAGTTGACGACATATTTTATAAAATCTTCTGCCAGATCCATATTACCATCCAGATCACAAAAAGCGACTTCAGGTTCGATCATCCAGAATTCTGCAAGGTGTCTGGAGGTGTTACTATTCTCTGCTCTAAACGTAGGGCCAAACGTATACACTTTACCAAGTCCAAGAGCATAGGTCTCTGCTTCCAATTGACCAGAAACTGTAAGATTTGTTTCCTTTCCAAAAAAGTCCTGACTATAATCAATAGTCCCATCTTCTTTTTTGGGTAGATGTTCCGGATCTAATGCGCTTACGCGAAACATTTCTCCGGCACCCTCGGCATCACTTCCCGTAATAACCGGTGTGTGTACATAATAATACCCATTTTTATTAAAGTACTCATGAACAGCAAAAGCAAGTTTTGATCGCAAGCGCATGATAGCACCAAAAGTATTTGTACGTACTCTCAGATGTGCTTGTTCTCTTAAAGTTTCAAGGTTATGTCTTCTAGGAGAAAGAATAGTCAATTTAACCTCCTGAGGATCTGCATCTCCATCTATGTGAATTTTGGAAACTTTAATCTCCACACGTTGACCACTCCCAAGGCTTTCTTCCAGTACTCCGGTAATGCTAATAGCTGCACCTGTTTTAATACGATCTAGAATATCTTTAGCTGTGTTTTCAAAATCAATAACACATTGTAAATTTTTTATTGTTGATCCATCATTTAGGGCTACAAATTGATTCCCCCGAAAGGAGCGTACCCAGCCTTTGACCGTAAATTCCTGGCCAATATGATCACTTTTTAAAACATCAATGATAAAAGAATGTGTCATTATTTTCTGTTTTGCGGCAAAGATAATTTTTTGTTTTTATCAAGATAAAATAAAGGGCAATAATTATTGAATGAAAAATACCTCGTAAATGGTATTTTTAAATTAATCGGTTCAAACTAATTTTGATTTACATCAAAATATTGATAGGTTGGGGGACTTATCAAATCATTTTGGAAAATTCTCATTCTTCGAATGGGAATTTTTTTATGCTTTTTCCTCAGAATCAATAATGGTAAGTGCTGGTTTTTTCAATACTTTTTTATTGGCAATATTTCGTTCTAATGATAGTAATAGTGCGGGCAATAATAATAAGTTGGCTAGCATTGCAAATAGCAAGGTCACACTTACCAGACCACCCAAAGCAACCGTGCCGCCGAAACTACTGATCATAAAGACTGAAAATCCAAAAAACAAAACAATAGAAGTATAGAACATACTTACTCCAGTTTCCCTGACTGCATTATAAACAGAAATTTTGATACGCCACTTATTGGCACGCAGTTCCTGACGATATTTTGCTAAAAAGTGAATAGTATCATCTACCGATATTCCAAAGGCAATACTAAAAACGAGAATCGTTGACGGCTTTAATGGAACACCTAAATATCCCATGAGTCCTGCGGTTACTAAAAGCGGCAGTAGATTTGGGATTAAGGATATGAGAATCATTCTAAACGAACGAAACATCCAGGCCATAAAAAGAGCTATTAATAAAATAGCAAGAGATAAGCTTATCATCAGATTTGTAACCAAATAATTAGTTCCTTTTTGGAAAACAAGTGCCTTACCTGTAAGACTTACCGTGTATCGATCTTCTGGGAACAATTTTTTAATTTTATTTCTTAAGTTTTCTTCGGCACGCTCCATGTTATCAGTACCAATATCCTTCATAAAGGTTGTCATACGTGCATATTGTCCTGTGCTATCCACATAGGTGCCTAATAAATTTACATCCTTAGAAAAGCTATCGGTATAAGGAAGAATAAAGTTACGTTCGTTGCTGGATGGTAATTGATAATATTTTGCCTTTCCATTGTAATAAGCCTGTTTGGCATATTTTACAAGATTCACAATAGAGATGGGAGCAGAAAGTTCAGGCTGCTCTTCGATAGTCTGACTTAACTCTTCCATACGTTTTAGAGTGGCCAGCTTCATAACTCCCTTCTTTCGTTTAGTGTCAATTAGAATTTCCAAGGGCATAATACCGTCAAACTCTTCCTCAAAAAACCGTATGTCCTTAAAGAAGGTCGTTTTTTTAGGCATGTCTTCAATTAGACTTCCAGAGATCCGTATTTGATTAATTCCTATTAAGCTTAAAGTAAGTAAAATAACACTGATGACGAATATGGCAATTTTACGCTCTTTAACGGTATTGACCATCCAATCTACAAAACCCTCAATCCATCGTTTTCCCAAATGTTTCAAGTGTTTTTCATTTGGAGGAGACATATAACTATATATCACGGGTATAATTAATAGGGATAATAAGAAGATGCCAATAATATTAATACTTGCTACGATACCAAATTCTTTAAGTAAAGCACTCTTTGTTAAAATAAAGGTGGCAAACCCCGAGGCAGTAGTAAGGTTAGTCATTAAAGTAGCATTCCCGATTTTTGTAATAACACGTTGTAGCGCTAGTACTTGATTGCCATGAGTTTTGTATTCCTGTTGATATTTATTAATCAGAAAAATACAATTGGGAATACCTATAACGATGATTAATGGAGGAATTAAAGCGGTAAGAACCGTAATTTCATAACGCAATAAACCTAGGATACCAAAAGCCCACATGACTCCTATAATTACCGTAATCATAGAAATGATGGTAGCGCGATAAGACCTGAAAAAGAAAAAGAAAATTAAACTGGTAACAAGTAAAGCAGCACCAACAAAAATACCGATCTCATCAATTATATTTTGAGAATTAAGTGTGCGTATATAGGGCATGCCACTAGTTCGAACGTCTAAAGCATATTTTTCACCATAGGTAGCTTCAAATTCATCAATAAGTGGAATAAGGTCGTTAACAATAAAATCACGACGTATGGGAGTATTTACGATATCTTTTTTTAAGTAAATGGCAGATCGTATAGTTCCTGTATTCCTATTGTAGATGAGATTTTCATAAAATGGCAGATTATTAAATAGAAGTTTCCTATAATCATCCGCCTCTTTATATGTAGTAATGCTATCTGTAATAAAGGATTTAAGTTCAAAACGTTGTGGATCTTCCTTTTTGTCTAATAACTTAAGATCTTTAAGCGATATCGATAAAGCCACTTCATCATATGCATCAATCTTGGTGGAAAGTGTATTCCAGGCATTGAGTAGATCGGGTGTAAAGAGACTGTCATTTTGAATACCTAATACAATGAGATTCCCTTCCTCTCCAAACTTTTCAAGAAAAGCATTGTATTCAAGATTTACTTCATGATCATCGGGGAGTAAGTTTGCTTCGGTATATGTGAAGCGCATATGTTGCCATTGAAATCCCAGAAAAATTGTAATTCCTATGACAAATAGTGAAATAAAAGGCCGGTTACGTAAAATTATACCAGCGGTACTTTCCCAAAAACCAATACTTAAAAATTTAGACATTACCCTTTATCTACTGGCGCAAAGGTATTCTTTTTATTCAGCTTAGCCATAAAAATAGAATCAATCGTCTTATTTATATCCATATAACTTTGAGATACATCGAACATAATAATAATGAGAATTTTTAGAGAATAAATTAGATGATTTGATTTGAAGTTGAAATAAAAAAAGCGATCATTTTTGATCGCTTTTTTTATAAATATATTTCGAAAATTATACAGTCATAATTTCTTTTTCCTTAGCCGAGAGAATTTCATCTATTTGTTTGATATATCTATCGGTAAGATTTTGCACATCAACTTCAGCATTTTTCGTTTCATCTTCAGAAACATCTTCTAGTTTCTTAATGTCATTATTGGCGTTTTTACGATCATTACGAACCCCTATCCTAGCATCTTCAGCTTCTGATCGCGCTTGCTTTACAAGATCTTTACGACGCTCTTCGGTCAATGGAGGAACATTAATTATAACACTTTCTCCATTATTCATGGGATTAAATCCAAGATTGGAATTAATGATGGCTTTCTCAATTTCAGAAATCATTGCTTTTTCCCATGGTTGAACAGAAATGGTTCTTCCATCAGGAGTCAATACATTTGCTACCTGAGACAAAGGTGTAGGACTACCATAATAGTCTACCATTACTCCTTGGAGCATTGTAGGACTCGCTTTTCCTGCTCTGATGGTTAAAAGTCGCTTATGAAGATGCTTGATAGCATTTTCCATAGCTTCTTTTGTAGCATCAAGTGTAAATTGAATTTCTTCGTTCATACCTAAGATTTGCTAGACAATTTTACAAAAATTAAGTCAAATACGACTTAAAGATTGACAGTGGTTCCTATTTTTTCGCCAGAAACTACTTTAAGTAAATTACCTTTTTTGTTCATATCAAAAACAATAATGGGCAATTTATTTTCCTGACTTAAGGTAAAGGCAGTAGTATCCATAACCTTTAAACCTTTACTTAATACGTCATCAAATGAGATATGATCAAACTTTATTGCATCGCTATCTTTTTCAGGATCAGACGTATAAATGCCGTCAACGCGCGTTCCTTTTAAAATAACATCTGCCTCTATTTCTATAGCGCGTAAAACAGCAGCTGAATCTGTTGTGAAATATGGATTTCCTGTCCCTCCTCCAAAAATAACTACTCGTCCTTTTTCTAAATGGCGCATTGCCCGACGACGAATAAAAGGTTCTGCCACTTCATTAATCTTAATAGCCGACTGAAGACGCGTTGGAATACCAGCATCTTCTAAGGCATTCTGAAGTGCTAAGCCATTGATTACAGTTGCTAGCATACCCATATGGTCACTTTGAACGCGATCCATTCCTTTACTGGCACCAGCTACACCTCTAAAAATATTTCCGCCACCGATGACTATGGCGACTTCTATACCTTTGTCTATTACTGTTTTAACATCTGCTGCGTATTCTGCAAGTCTTTCAGGATCAATCCCGTATTGGCGTGTTCCCATAAGGGCTTCACCAGAAAGTTTAAGTAGGATTCTTTTAAATCGCATAATTGTATTGATTGCACAAATATAGTAGTTTTGCAATAATGCTTTTTAAAATTTCGTTAAGGATATCTG
>CAZPTJ010000190.1:0-6294 GCA_964589085.1 uncultured Flavobacteriaceae bacterium
GGTTATTTTTGAATGAAGACACCTCTCTTTTTAGAGGTGAAAATACAAAAACCTTATTTTACCTTATTCCAAACAAAAGTAGTACCATCCTGCGTTGCGATAAGTTGTATCGCCTCGTTTTCGGTGTTCAAAACAAACTCTATTTTTGCTTCAGGAACAACTCCTTCGGCCCTATATAAGGTACTGGTTATAGGTTCAAGAATGGTTCTAAAACTTCGTTTTTCAGTGATTAAAAGTGTTCCGCTTTCTAAAGACACATTGAGTATCCTTGTTTTTTTACCTCTTTTAGTTTCATAATTTCCCAGGTAAGTATTTACAATGCTTTCGTCAACTTGAGTAGATTGATTAAGAGATTGACCAAGTGCTAGTTTACCTAAATCATAAGCAGTAGATGTTGCTATCAATGGTTGAGAATCTTTATTAGCCAGAACAACGATATAGAGGTCAGTTTCTGGAATATAGACTGCAGCAGTTTGAAATCCTGAGATATTCCCCGAATGTTCGATGGTTGGGTAACCCCCTATTGTATTATTAAGAAACCAACCATAACCACAAGGTGCATAAGTCCCATCTTTAAGTTGAAAAGGAGTAATCGCTTTTTGCAACTGTTCATTACTAATGATTGTTTCTTGACGTAAGGTCATATGCCATTTTAAAAGATCTTGGGTAGTCGATCGTAAAGCACCAGCAGCATAAGGAATGGACATATTGAAAAATTCACTATTGATATATTCATTATCTTCTTTAGAGTATCCTCTTGCTTTATTGGGCATTATTGTTTCGTATGTTTCATAATAGGAGTTGTTCATTTGTGAAGGAGTAAATAGATAGTCATTAACATATTGAGCATAGGACTTACCCGATATTTTTTCTATGATATACCCCAAAATGATATACCCTGAATTACTGTAGGAGAACTGCGTTCCTGGGTCAAATTCAAGAGGTTGCTCTTTAAAAAAATCAATAATCTCTTTCGGTGTAAAATCTCTGCGTAACACAAAGGGATCTGGATGATCCATTTGTAAATAATCAGGAATCCCTGAGGTGTGAGAAAGTAAATGTTTGATCTGGATACCATACCCATCATTGGGATAGTCGGGTATGAATTTTTGAATTTCATCATCCAAAGAAAGTTTATTTTTTTCTACGAGTTGTAATATAGAAATTGCAGTAAATTGCTTGGAGACAGAACCAAGCCTGAATACTGATTGCGGGATGATAGGTGTTTTATGATCCAAATCTGCAAGGCCATATCCCTGTTGAAAAACAATAGTATTTTTTTGAGCAATCAAAACAGAAATCCCAGGAGCATCACTTTCAAATTTATCTTCTAGGTAGTTTTGGATTATTGGGGCTTCTTTAAATTGTGCACTTACATTTAAACACACGTAACATAAAAGACTTAAAAGGATTAATTTTTTCATTGATGAATGCTTTGAATTTTTGACAAAGAAACATGTAAAAGGATCATCAATCTACTTAAATCCAGATATGAGTATAAGTTATAGGCTTATGGAAGTCAGCAAAATGAATTTTTGCAGTGATTACCGGTGTTGTGCTTGGTTTTTATTTATAATTAATAGGATATTTTCTATAATTATATTTTGAAATTCTATTCCATTCTCATACGGAATAAGATGCCCTGCATCTTTAATAGAAAATAGTTCTTTTTGAGGTGCTTGTAACAGCTCAAAATATTTTTGAGTCAAAATAGAATTCGTCTGATAATCACTTTGACCTACGATAAAAAAAATAGGACAATTTATTTCTTTTGTTGAATCAAACAAGTTCTCTCGAGAAGACTCATTAAAGAGTTCTAGCCAGGTCAATGACCAGGATAGCACCCTTTTTCTGAATGATTTTTTCTTAGCAAAACCTTTTCCTTCAAAGTCAAATAACCATTTTCTTGCGTAATATAATTCCTCACCATTTTTAAATGGGATATTGACTTTTGAAAGCTCGTTTATTGCCTTCTTTTTTTTGTTTATCTCTGCCTGGTTCATAAGCATCTCCAGAGTTATCCGTTCACTTTCAATTTGGTTTGTTAAAGGATTAGTAGGAACATAAGCGTGTAAGAGTTCAGGATAATTTTTTGCGATGTCAAATCCGAGTGTAGTGCCATAGGAATGAGCGACAAGAACTATTTTCTTTTTGTCAAACCTTTGAAGCAGATATTGTACTAATTGATAAGTATCATTTTTAAAAAGTTCTTGAGTCAGGGGTGTCTTTTCATTATTTAGTTTAGCGGTTTTTCCAGTATTCCTTTGATCCCAAAGAACAACTACAAATTCTTTTTGAAGCTCACCAAATATGTTGTCCATTTGATCGAGTACAGAATCTCCCGGTCCGCCATTAAGATATAATAGTATAGGGTTTTGATTATTATTGCCTTTTATACGGATTACTTGATTTGAATTAGAAATACGGACAGTTTCCGTTGTATCTATTCCATTTGTATTTTGATAGTTGTTTGTGGTACTGTATCCTAAAAAACCAAAACACACAATTAAAATTAGAGAGATTTTTTGTTTCATTACATAAAGATAGATGAATAATTTTCTGATAAAGAAACGCCTTCAGGTATCATCAGTCTACTTAAATCGAGATATGAGTACAATTATTATGTACTCATCGCACTTAAAAAGTGTTGTTTATACACCCTAGGAGATATGTGTTCTCGATTTTTAAATGCGCGTTGAAAAGTTGCAATAGAGGTAAACCCTGATTCAAAGGCAATAGCTGCAATGGTCAAATGATTATAGTTGGGATCAATTAATCTTTCTTTAATGTAATCAATTCGATAATTATTAATGTAATCATTAAAATTTGAATCCAAATGATTATTGAGAATATGGGAAAGCATTTTTGGTTGAATATTTAGAGCAAAAGACACATCTTTTACGCTTAGCGAAGGCGTAGTGTATAACGTTTTTTCGTTCATCAGTTTTTTCAATTCTCGGGTATAATGTTGAAGTGAACTTTTAGAAATATGAAAACTAGCCTTGGGTTGATTAATAGTAAACTGACTTAATATTTTGATTTCTCTTGAGATTAAAACCCATTTTAAACCAATCCAGTATAATAGGACAATTAAGGGGATATAGATATAATAATAAGCAATACCTAAATCCCAAATAAGATAATCGTAATCTGAGACATAGATTAAGAGAAAAGGAAGCCAAAGCAATTGAAAACCCATAAACTTATAGGTGAAAGAGGTTAACCATTTTTCCTTTATCTGTTGAACCTTATTCGGTTGATTTTTCTTCGCTACCTTTTTTAAGAGTTTAAAGGAAAGGAACAAATAAAAACTCAACTGTACCCATAGAAAAATATCACCATACTTGTTATACGTATTTAGGAAACTGCCTAGGGTAGATGCTGCTACAAATGAGATACCAATTTTAGAAGTAATGACAAATGTGATTTTCAAAAGTGTTGGTGTAATATCAAATAGTATGGGTATAAAATGATAATAGTCCCTTTTTGAAAAGCGATAGTCAGGAAGGCGATGCGATTTAACAAGTACATAAATGCTTGGTCCAATAACCGTAGGAATAAAAAATGGGAAGAAGATCTGAAGATTTCTTAAGAAGGGTTGTTCCTCTCCAAAGGTAAATTTATCGAGGAAGGTTCCGGTAATAGCCAGCGTTAAAGCTGCCAAAATTACACCAACAAGTTTGTTTGTTAATGGGTTATGAGATTTAGAGATGAAAACAATACTGCTAAGAATAATTCCCTGGAGGATTCCCAAGAGTAATAAAATATCCCAAAAATTAAGTAGCTCTAATCTCAACACATCAGTTATTAGTCTTGATCCTAGCTCAATTTTTGTGCCAATACTATAAAAAAAGAGGTTGTGTAGGGGTACAACCTCTTTTCTATGAATGACAGCCTTATGCCTAGTTAATTAGGCTTTCCCATAATCATGTTCATCCTGCCATTTTTTTAATTCTTCCCATTTACCCAATGCAGCGAGTTCTGCTTGCATAGGCCAGGTATTTGGGCGGTGGATTTCAAAACGTTTTCCGCCACTATTAAGAACTTCTTGACATTTGTCTACCGAGGTGTCAGCAAGAGCACTCCAGGTATTAATATCAAAATTGTGAAAGAGTTCTCGTATTTTAGGTCCAATACCTTCTACAATGGTTAGATCATTTTCTTTAATTGCTTTACCAAATGCCATTTTGGCTGCCGCCGCATTAAAAGGAACAGCTGCGATTCCGGAAGCAAATGAAGAAGCAACATTAGTACTGGCACTCGTGTCTGCCTTTGACGACGTGTTCAAAGCATTTAATAACTTAGACTGACAAGCGTCTAAGTCTGCTCTTAATGCTGCATTTTTTCGCTGCCATGATTCTATTTCGACATCATTGTCATTTACTTCTGTAACGTATTCTTTTTTACCGAAAAGACGGCCTAATAAATATCCTAAAATTGCACAAATGAGACCGGTAAGAAGAGGCCATATCCAGCAAGCTATATTTGAGAAATCCATATTGTTTGTTTTTGTAATTAGTGTTTAGTTTAAAGAGACAATAGATCGTCTGTTTTTAGATCGACCTTCTTCGGTTTCGTTTGTAGCAACAGGCTCATCTGGCCCTTTTGAAGTGGTATTGATTTTAGATTCTGGAATACCATTACTAACAAAATAACTTTTGATGAAGTCAGCTCGTTTTTGTCCCAATTGAATATTTGTTTCACGACTTCCGGTATTATCGGTATGCCCTACAATATGTGCCGATGAACCATCTACTTTATCAAGATAATGACTGATGTCAGCAATTTTTTGCCTTTGTACAGGAGACAGCGCTATTGATGCTTGTGCATTTCCAAAATAAAGAACAAGAGGATCAGCATTAATGCGGGCTTTTAAAGCTTCAAGTGTTTTATTCTCTGTATCATCATCTGGAGATACGTCATACATACGATAGGCGATAGGGCCATGATATATAGTACCGTCAGGAATTAAATTGTCATTAAGGCTTCCTAAGGTGTTGAGTCGTTTGGACGCGATACCTTTAGAAACGAGGTAGTTTTTAACAGTATTAGCACGTGCCAGTCCTAGATTGGGAAAAGCAGATGGATTACTTTCTGTTGAGGTATAATACCCTGTTACATCAATGTATTTATTTGCATTCTCATTTTGGGATAAATACAGTTGCAGTTTATCAATGCCACGATCAATCTGGTCTGATAATGGTTGAATGATATTAAATTCTGAAGTATTGAAGTCAAAATTATCAGTGCTATTAAAAGCAAAACTTCCATTAGGATCTTTCAAATCGAATCCAAGAAATGTAGGATTACGATTTGAGGTAGTGGTTTCTAAATTATCTGTAGATTCATTTGGTGTTTCAGTTACAGCGTTTCCTACAGCGGATTTGCAACAAAAAAACCATGCCAAAATCATTCCGATGATAATCGTAAGCAAAATACCGAGAAGGTATCCAGTCTTCTTACTCATTTGGTTAGTTTTAAGATTATTAGCCTTAAAATTACTTAAAACCTAACAGGAGTAATGGAAACTTTGATATTTTGAAGTATTGTGCTTTTTAACGATAAAAAAGTGTATTTGATCCTGATTGTAGATTATTTCTTCAATATCAAATACACTGAAAATATAAAAATTGATATTATTTAAAGATCAAACTTTATTCCTTGTGCCAATGGCAGCTCCGTTGTATAATTAATCGTATTGGTCTGGCGACGCATATATACTTTCCAAGCGTCAGAACCTGATTCACGACCACCGCCAGTTTCTTTTTCACCTCCAAAAGCACCACCTATTTCTGCACCTGAAGTTCCAATATTTACATTAGCAATACCACAATCAGATCCAGCAACACTAAGGAAACGCTCAGCTTCACGTAAATTATTAGTCATAACGGCACTGGACAATCCTTGCGCTACACCATTTTGTACATCAATAGCATCTACTATATCTCCAGAGTATTTTAAGAGATATAAAACGGGCGCAAAAGTTTCATGCTGTACAATAGGAAAACTATTTTTGGCCTCGGCAATTGCGGGTTTAACATAACAACCGCTTTCATAACCTTCTCCAGAGAGCACACCACCTTCAACAATAATTTGTCCGCCTTGGGCAACAACTTCTTCAAGAGCTTTTGTGTAACCTGCAACAGCATCTGTATCAATAAGCGGCCCTACATGATTATTTTCATCTAAGGGATTACCAATACGTAACTGACCATAGGCGGCAACAAGGGCATCTTTTACCTGATCATAAATGCGATCATGAATGATAAGACGACGTGTTGAAGTACAGCGTTG
>CAZPTJ010000191.1:0-3863 GCA_964589085.1 uncultured Flavobacteriaceae bacterium
ACTAAGGCTTTAGGGATTTTAATGCCTTCGGGAGTTTGACAATTTTCTAAAATTCCTGCAAGTACTCGAGGTAATGCCAGTGCGCTTCCATTTAAGGTATGCGCCAGTTTCTTTGTGCCGTCTTTATCCTTAAGTCGTAGCTTCAAACGATTGGCCTGAAAAGTACCAAAATTAGAAACAGAACTTATTTCCAACCAGCGATCCTGAGCCGTAGAGAAGACTTCAAAATCATAGGTGAGATGTGCTGTAAATCCAAGATCACCGCCACATAATCTCAAGATACGATAGGGTAATTCCAGGGCATCGAGTATTGTTTTTATATGATCAACCATACCTTCCAGAGCCTCATAAGAGCGATCGGGATGTTCAATACGTACAATCTCGACCTTATCAAATTGATGTAATCTGTTTAATCCTCTTACATGAGCACCATAAGACCCTGCTTCCCGACGAAAGCAAGGGGTATAACCAGTACAGGTAATCGGTAAATCTTTTGCATTCAACAGATCTCCTCTGAAAAGATTGGTTACGGGTACTTCAGCGGTTGGTATTAAAAATAAAGGTTGTTCTTCAGGGACGGTATACATTTGCCCTTCTTTATCCGGTAATTGTCCAGTACCATAGCCCGAAGCTTCATTGACCAGATGAGGAACCTGATATTCTGTATAACCAGCTGCCGCATTTTTATCAAGGAAATAACTAATGAGCGCACGTTGTAATCGAGCGCCTTTGCCCTTATATACCGGGAAACCGGCTCCGGTAATTTTTACACCCAATTCAAAATTGATGATATCGTATTTTTTGGCAAGTTCCCAATGAGGTAATGCTCCATCAAAAAGGGAGGGTATTTCTCCTTGTCTGAAAATCTCCTCATTATCTTCATCGCTATTCCCTGATGGGACACTTTCATGAGGGATATTAGGAAGTTCATACAAAAGTTTTTGAATGCCTTCCTGGGCATCTTGGAGTTGTTCCTGTAACTGCTTTGATGCGGTTTTAAGATTGGCCGTTTTTTCTTTAAGAATATTGGCTTTTTGTGCTTCTCCATTCTTAAAGAGCATGCCTATTTCTTTAGAAAGGGTATTACTCTCAGCTAGGGTTCTGTCCAGCTGTGCTTGTGAACTTCTACGCAACTCATCAAGCCTTACAACTTCATCCAGTTGTACGGCAGCGTCAATATTTCTTTTTTTAAGAGCTTCAACAAAAGCATCCTTATGTTCTCTGATCTTGGCGATTTCAAGCATGAGTTCTAAAAAATTTAAAGGGCAAAGTTAACTAAATGCGCAACTTGGGAAAACAATTTTAAGCAAAAGATAAAAGACTGGTTTGATCTAAGTATCAATAAAAAAAAGTAGTGTTATTTAGGCAATTCTACTTTTTTTACGAGATAGTCCTCACTGGGCAATAGCCAGGGATTATGATCAAAGTGATTCCAGGGAACGGATCCTAGATCAATCGTCGGGTCGATAAGTTGTCTGTACTTTCTACCATTTATTTTAATTCTGCACTGTGCATAAATTGCAATGTCCTGGCCTTGGGATGCATATTTCTTTTTGATACGTTGTGCCAATTGCCAGATCATATCCGGTTTTGTAGTCACACGAGTTTGTTGTTTTTTGGATAGATAATCTCTGTGGTTGATCTTGAAGGAAAGCCCCGTTTCTTTATCTTTTCCCGTAAAGGAAAGTCGTCCAGACTTAGTGCGAAGCATCATACGCCAGCTTAAACGATGTCCCTCTTCTGTCCATAATACATTGTCTTCAAAAAACCAGTGGCGTAAGGGAAGTGCGATTTGAATGATAAAATACAAACTGAAGATAAAAATACTTGCTTTCTGGAGTGTCGATACTTTAAATATGGTGGAAGCTACTTTTTCTGTTTGTTCCTTAGCCTGAATAAAATAGGGTTTCCATCGTTTTAAAAATAAGCGATGTATCGTTTTAGTATCAAAAAAGAAGAGGCTAAAGGCCAGTGACATATAGGGGAATATGCCTATTCTGAATACTATGGAATTGAAAAGATGGAAAAAGATGGAAATACCAAAAGCCCATTTTCTGGTTTTCTTCCATAGGAGTAGGGGAATGATTAAACCATCAAACAGAATACCTACATAAGCAATAGTCCAATGTGCCCAAGGGTCTTGTAGTAACCAACCTACCGGCCAGTTCTTGCGACGACCTTTCATAAGCAATTCGGGAACGGTACTATCTAACCAGTCTGGGTACAACTTAGCAATAGAAGCATAGGTATACACAATCCAAAGCTGTATAATAATAACAATCACAACCCATCTGGGCATGCTTATTTTTTTAAGTCGAGGGTTTAACCAGGTGTCAACACTTATAGCATTACCTGCAGGGAGTATGGTCATTATACCACAGAGCAACATCAATAAATAGTAATGATTATTGTAGGAGGATTTTTGCATAAAATAAGCTCCAGCCCACAATAATCCATAACTAAGCATACTCCAACGGTATTTGTATCCTATGGTGACCATAAGACCAAAAACACCCATTAATCCAAAATAAAAATACATGGGAGGTCCCTGAAAAAATTGCAGAAAATCAAAACCTATAAAATTGAAAGTAGCTTCAGGTTCTACCATTGTACGTCGCACCCATCCCGTAGCAATGGCTCCCCAGGCTTCGACGGTGATGAGTATTCCAAAAAAGATGCGAAACACAATTAATGCACTGTTATCTATTGGGTTAAAAAGATATCTCTTCCAGTTCATCAGAGTGTCTGTATATATGCTGTTGCTGCTTTTTCATCCTCCTGCATGGCTTTGATCAGTGCTGATATTGCATCAAACTTTTTTTCATCTCTTAGACGTTTATGAAGGCATATTTGAAGTTGATGGCCATACAGGTCTCCTTCAAAATTAAAAAAATAAGTTTCTATCGTTCGTTTAGTCCCTCCTACAGTAGGGTTAATGCCAATATTCATCATCCCATAAATGGTCTTATTTTGAATGGTGGCCGAAACAACATAAACTCCATTTGCTGGAATGAGTTTATAATCTTCCTTGATTTCAAGATTGGCCGTAGGATACCCTAATGTTCGACCTAATTTTTTGCCAGTAATTACAGTGCCTGTAAGCATGATGGGTTGTCCCAGATAACTATTCGCCTTTTCAATAGCTCCTTGTTCCAGAGCTCTACGCACCTTAGTAGAACTTATTGCCACATCTTGCAGTTCTTGTTTTGAGATTTCTTCAACTTCAAAACCATAATGGTTACCATAGGTTTTTAGATCATTAATATCTGCACTTCTATTTCTACCAAAACGATGATCATACCCAATAATTACCTTTTTTGCCTGAAGTTGTTTTACGAGGATTTCTTCTACAAAAACTTCTGCATCCAGACGAGAGAACTCTCGTGTAAAGGGATGAATAATTAAGTGATCTAAACCCAAACCATCAAGTAAGGCCTCCCGCTCGTCTATAGTATTAATGAGTTGGATTTGTGTGTCTTTTTGAAGAACCATTCTGGGATGCGGAAAAAAAGTAAGAACAACAGAAGTTAAATTTTCCTTTTGAGCACTTTCCATAAGGCGCTGTATGATCTTTTGATGCCCTAAGTGCACACCATCAAAGGTACCTATCGTAACTACTGTTTGTTTTGAAGTCGTAAATGCGGTAACGCCTGAGTGTGTTTTCAAACTTATTTCCCGTTGAAATTATTCATAGTATTAGTGACTCCCGAAGTTACAAATGAAGTTAATAGTGCGCAACTTTTATCCAGTCGTTCCGTTAATGCATCTTCCTCTTGAGTCGACCATTTCCCCAAAACATAATCTACTTGTCTCCCTTTACCAAAAGTAGCACTTATCCCAAACCTAAATCGATTATACGAGGT
>CAZPTJ010000191.1:3963-6286 GCA_964589085.1 uncultured Flavobacteriaceae bacterium
GCAATAGCGCCAAGTTTTTCTGATTCAAATGTGACTTCTTGCGCTTTCGCGAAAGCATCTACGATTTTAAAACCGATATTGTGTCTGGTGTCTTTATAATCAGAACCAATATTACCCAAACCAACTAATAACAATTTTTTCATAACATCTTCTGAAGCGATATCTTCTTTTTTAACCGTAAATAGGCGGCGAAAAAAAGTTAGCATAATTCTGTTTTTCAAATATCTCTAAAAATACAAAAGCATCTCAACATGAAATTTGAGATGCTCTTTATATTTAAGTACTGTTTGTTATTGCAGTTTATTCTGCAGCAGCTTCTTCGGTAGCGGGAGTAGCTTCTGCATCGTCTTCATCTTCTTCTTCATCCTCAACAGCAGTACGAGAAGTTTTCACTTGACAGATTACTGTGTTATCTGGATGTTGAATTTTGAAGTTTTCCTGATTAATAGAGGTTACATATAATTTGTTTCCAATTTTTAATTCAGTGATTTCTGCTTGAATATAATCCGGCAAATTATCAGGAAGTGCTTTTACTTTAAGTTTGCGGTTTACTTTACGTAAAACACCTCCATTAAGGACTCCTTTTGAATTTCCTGTAAATTTAACAGGAATCGTCATGGTTACTTCTTTATCATCAAAGATTTGATAGAAGTCTATATGCTGTATGCGGTCTGTTACCGGATGAAATTGAATATCCTGAAGGATAGCGCGTACAGTGGTTCCGTCCACTTCAATTTCAACGGTATGCGCATCTGGAGTATATACCAAATTCTTAAACGCTAATTCTGGTGCGCTGAAGTGTATTGGATTTTCCCCTCCGTAGATAACGCAAGGGATCGCTCCAGCATTACGTAAGGCTTTTGTCGCTTTCTTGCCCACGCTTTCTCTTTTAGATCCTTTGATCGCAATTGATTTCATTGTGATATAATTATTGTTATTAAAATATGTTACATAATAAATTTGGATGCAATACTTGTGTTTGTATTTACACGATGCATTACATCTGCAAATAAAGGTGCACAACTGACCACCTTTATTTTGGGATTTTCCTTTTTTAAGGGAATTGAATCTGTTGTTATAAGTTCTTCTAATTGACTATTTTCCAGGCGCTCATAGGCATTTCCGCTTAAAATCGCATGAGTGCATATAGCCCGTACACTTAGCGCTCCTTTTTCCATCATAAGATCGGCAGCTTTTGTAAGCGTACCTGCAGTATCTACCATATCATCTACAAGAACAACATGACGCCCTTTTACTTCGCCAATAAGTTCCATATGGGAGATGACATTTGCTTTAGCACGTTGTTTATAACAGATGACAACATCACTTTCCATTGCTTTACTATAGGCATAAGCACGTTTACTACCTCCCATGTCAGGAGAAGCAATAGTCAAATTCTCAAGTTTTAATGATTTGAGATATGGAAGGAATATCGTTGAAGCATATAAATGATCTACAGGGCGTTCAAAAAACCCCTGAATTTGATCTGCATGGAGATCCATGGTTATGATACGTGTTGCTCCAGCTGTTTCTAATAAGCTAGCCATGAGTTTTGCAGCAATTGGAACTCTGGGTTTATCTTTTCTGTCCTGACGTGCCCATCCAAAATAAGGAATCACAGCTGTGATATGTCTTGCTGAAGCTCTTTTTGCAGCATCTAACATTAACAGCATCTCCATCATGTTATCACTGGAAGGCATCGTACTACCAATAATAAAAACACGCGATCCCCGAACAGATTCTTCAAATGATGGTTGAAACTCTCCATCACTATAGGTCGATGTAATTACATTTCCCAGATCCTGACCATAAGACTTCGCAATATTTTCAGCTAATATCTTACTTTGTGAACAGGCAAAGAGTTTTGGTTGTGGTACGGTCTGTGACATTTCGGTCGCGTATTTATTACCTCTTTTTAAAGAGGGTGCAAATTTATGAATATTTTTTGGGCTAAGATCACAAAAAGTATCGATTTATAGAGCTAATACCATTTGCCATTTGAAATTTCTGTAATAAAACACCCTTTTTTCCTTTCTATTTCAGCATAAAAAGAAACCATAGCTACAGCTATGCTTGATTTTTCTTCTTCCTATAAAGAAAAAAACCATCATTTTCTTTTGTAGTAATTTCAAATGATAAATGGTATAAATCAATTTTATTCTTAATTTTGCAGCTCCAAAAATGATTTTGCCTTGATGTGGCGGTTCCGATAACTATCGGAATAGTAGAACATCAGAAAATGCCTTGGTGGCGGAATTGGTAGACGCGCGCGACTCAAACTCGCGTTCCATTGGAGTGTGGGTTCGATTCCCACCCAAGGTAC
>CAZPTJ010000192.1:0-6269 GCA_964589085.1 uncultured Flavobacteriaceae bacterium
AAACCAAAAATTATATCAAAAAAAACAAGAGGCTGCCTTTTTAGACAACCTCTTTCATTAATCCTTTAAAACTTGTCGATTGATTAGTTATTAATCAAACGGAATTCTGTTCTACGGTTAGCAGCATGTTGACGCTCTGTACAAGAAACACCATCAGCACATCTGTTTTTAAGACGACGCTCTCCAAAACCGTTAGCCACAAGTAAACTATTATTAATCCCTTTAGAAATAAGGTAGTTTACTACCGATTGAGCTCTACGTTCAGAAAGATCTTGATTAGAACTTGAACCTCCGCGAGAATCTGTATGAGACGCTATTTCCAGTTTAACGCCAGGGTTTTGAGCTAAAAGTGGTAATAATCTTGAATCTATAAGTTGTTTTGCCTGAGAAGTCAAGGTTGCACTACCTGTATTCCAATTAATTGGAAGTGCTTGATACTCAACAAGAGCACATTCTACTTCTCTCCAAGTAGTTAATCCTCCTTTTTGCTTTAATACTTCTTTTGTTACTGTAGTAAATGTTGCAGGAACTACCTCTTCTGTAGTCGTAGCATCCTTAACCATTACAGTTCTTGTAATGTTTGCATACTCAGCAGGAATTTCTTCTTCAGTTACTCTTGCAGGTTGATCAACTACACGCTTTGTATAAGTAGCATTAGATTCTCCACCAGGAGTAGATTGCACACTTACATCATTTGCTAACGTACGTACAGCTACAGTTTCATATTCTGCTGGATATCCCTTGTAACACCAGTAACGACAGTCATCTGGATTAGAAGATGCACAGTCAGGAGCAGGAGCACCTAGCTCCCATAAAGCATAAGCGGGCTTGATCTCAATAGTCTCAGAAGAATTTCCAAAAGAAGCAGGAATAATACGTAAAGAAGATCCCGTTTGACTTTTTACATATGTTACTGATTCAGTTTTAAAAGTAGCTGGAACAACTTTAAGACGCTTTGAAGCTTCCTTCACAAGTACACGCTCTGTCACAGTATCATATTGAGCTGGGACAACTTTCAATTTTTTATAAGCTGGAGTTTTTTGTATTTGTACCGTCTGATTTTCATAGATATCAGGAGTCGTACAACGTACATAACATTTTCCAGCCTCAGGGTTAGTTGGTAAATCTTGGGCTTGAGTATTCCATATAGAAAGTCCAAAAACAAGACATAAAAATAAAATTCTTTTCATTTTTTCGATAGTTTAATTAATAATCAGTGGTTTAAGTATTCCGAGTACAAAAATATTTAATCTTCGCCTATCTGGCATTAACAAAAAATTAAGTATTGTAGAAAATCGACAAAAAGAACAGTTTAAAGGACAAAATACCTATTATTCATCTTTTGTTACAACATAATATTTTATAAAGTAGTTCTACAATCTGCACAATAGCTCCATAAAGTGATTATGAGCCGTATCTGTGTAATCATAATGTGTCACAATACGCAATTTCCCCTGCCCCATATTACTGATATAAACACCTTCTTTTTCTAATAGAGTAACAAAAGACAAGACATCCTGATTTCCTTTAAGTTTGAAAATAATAATATTAGTCTCAACTGGATCTACTGTCGCAACGCTATCAAGCTTGTTTAAAACCTCTCCCAATTCCTGTGCTTTTTTATGATCTTCTGCCATTCGATCAATATGATGATCCATTGCGTACAAGCCTGCCCCTGCCATATATCCGATCTGACGCATTCCTCCACCTAAAATTTTACGTACGCGCATGGCCTTATCCATAAATTGCTTTTTACCGACAAGTACTGAACCCATAGGAGCTCCTAACCCTTTACTTAAGCATACAGAAATGGTATCAAAATAAGCCCCATATGCCTTAGGATCTTGACCTGTGGCCACGAGTGCATTCCACAATCGGGCTCCATCAAGATGATATCCTAAACCATGAGTATCACATACTGCTCTTATTTTTTTAATCTCATCAAAATCATAACAGGCACCGCCGCCTTTATTTGTAGTGTTTTCCAAACATACCAAGGTGGTCAACGGACTATGATAAAAATCTGGTGGATTAATTGCTTCCTTCACTTGAGTAGCCGTGATCATGCCTCGATTACCTGCTAGTAGTTTGCAAGAAACACCGCTATTAAATGATACACCGCCTCCTTCGTAATTATAGACATGAGCATAGGCATCTGCAATCAGTTGTTCTCCAGGTTGTGTATGTATTTTTATAGCAGCTTGATTTGTCATACTTCCCGTAGGAAAATATAAGGCAGCATCCATACCAAAATAATTGGCAATACGTTCTTCTAATGCATTAACGGTAGGGTCTTCCTTATATACGTCATCCCCTACTTCAACATTCATCATAAAATTGAGCATCTCTGGAGTAGGTTTGGTCAGGGTATCGGACCGCAAGTCAATCTTCATCATAGCAATAAGTGAGTAATAATTTTCTTTAATTAGTTGTTTGGATAGGTTCTTCAAAACACCCTATAGGCGAACCATCAGGGATTTTTGGTGCAGGTAATGCCTTAAAATCTTCTGGATTTTTAAGGAAATGTGTAATTTCAGTATATATAAAATACCCTTGCACAGTACTATTATCTGCTGCTGCATACCGATCTTTAAGCATCGCTAATTTAGCTTTCGCGAAAGCTTTCACTTGAGGTATTGCCTGTCTATGAATACTTAAATTCATAAGATGTTTCAATACATTATAATTTATGGTACGCTGCACTTCTCTTAAGTACGGGTCAGATGTTTTGCTAAACAACGTTTGATTTAAAAGCGCATCCAGCATTTCTTCAAACCCTAATTGCTGAGGATTTAGCGCTTTTTGTTCAATCATTCGATTGGCACGTTGCGGATTCAATAACAACGCTAAGGTCATATCACTAGCTGTTTGAGCAGCTCCTAAAGCATCAAATGCGACTCCAGCATTACTTTTAAAGCTTTCTCTACCCCTAAAATAACCATGAGCTCTGGGAGGGAATAAAGAGAGTTTGTCTTGGGGAATGGCTAAATGAGCTGCCATTAATGTCTTAAGAATGCTGGTCAATGCTTCTTTTTGGACTTTTGGATCCAGTTGCGCAACAGTAATTAGATTTTCATCACCTTTTACAGCATAATTATAATCCAAACCTCCAATAATTTTAACCGCTGCTTCCGTTTGATATCTATGATAGAAATATAAAGGTACAAACACATCTTCTAGTACAGAATAAGGTTCGTTAGATCTTATATTATCAATCGAAAAATTCTGTATGGCCTGAGCCCGTAATTCTAAGAGGTTTTCCAGTTCTGTAGTCGCATTGCTTCCGTTATCCCATAGATGTGCTCTATAATGTGCCCCCCCTTGAGGACGAGCATCGCTATCTGTGATGTATCGTAAATCAGAAGCTTCGGCTTCTTCCAAAATAGTATTTAAATAGGTACGTTCATCGCTACCATTTGGAACAATTCCATAACTGTACTTAACAGTAACTTTATCCCAAACACCTATTCCTGTCGCGTACGCATTGGAAAAATCAACACTATCTCCTGATAAAGACAGTGTCGGATGCGGATAATCCATCACACTGGCTCTACCATTAGGACTAGCAGCAAAATTATGGGCAAATCCTAATGTATGACCTACTTCATGAGCGCTTAATTGACGAATACGAGCTAACGCCATTTCTAACATAGGTTGATAATTGGCATCACTAGAAGCAAATGGTTTATTCATTAAAGCTTGCGCAATTAGGAAATCCTGACGTATCCTTAAGCTACCTAAACTGACATGACCCTTAAGAATTTCTCCTGTACGAGGGTCAGTTACACTAGCGCCATAACTCCACCCTCTTGTACTTCGATGAACCCACTGAATAACATTGTATCGCAAATCCATAGGGTCTGCATCCTTGGGTAACATTTTAACCTGAAAAGCATTAATAAACCCGGCGGCTTCAAAGGCCTGATTCCACCAACGAGCCCCATCTAGTAGTGCAGAACGTACGGGTTCTGGTGTTCCAGGATCTAAATAATAAATAATAGGTTCTACAGCTTCACTTCGATCAGCATTTGGGTTTTTCTTTATCAAACGATGTCTATTTGCAAATCGCTTTACAATAGGTTCCTGTACCGGAGTAGCATAATCCAGATATGTTGTAGAAATATTACCTGCTCTGGGGTCAAAGAGCCTTGGAGAATATTGATCATCTGGAAGTTCTACAAAAGAATGATGTTGAATAACCGAAATGGAAAAAGGATCAGGTGCGACAGATCTTAAATTTGGTCCCGTAGGCTCTCCTTTAAAGGTTAATAAGGCTTCAAATTCACTATTCTTAGGAAAAGCTTTAGTACGTGCCATGGCCATTGCACTTCTGGAAACATCTAATTTATAATTCCCTTCTTTTTGTTGTTTTAAACGACGACTAAGTCCATGAGTATCTTGTAATAAAAATGAGGTGAAATCTATGATATAAGTATCTCCTTTAGTTTCTCTAATTGGAAAGCCGAATAGAACACTTTTGGCAAAGGCCTCTTCAATAGATTTACGTTCCTGTTCATTGGTTGTATTGGCTCTATATCGTTGATTAGGTTGCACTAATAACAATTTATTTCCCGCCTTTTCAAATTTGACTAAAGCAGTACCTCCTAATTGCCCACGATCTAATCCGATATCATTAGAGCCTAATCCTGTGCGCAGGGAATGAATATATAAAAACTCCTCACCTACATTTGTAACTTCCAGGTAAATTTTATCTTCTTTTTCATCATAATGAAAATTGAAAAAGCCTTTATGGGATTGTAAATCACTTTTTGTACTTAAAAATTGGGCGTTAGTAATATGAATAGATGCTGCAAAGAACAGGCTTAACAAAAAATACTTCATGTTGACTTTCATTTTGTAAACGACTAAGATAAGTTTTGTCTTTCTTTGGAACAACTCAATATAGTGAATACTTGGTAATAAAAAAGATACCTTTTGAACTTAAGCTCAAAGGGTATCTTTTATTAAATTAAAGTCGATTATTATTTTAACTTCTTGGAATCACCACAAGACCTAATGTTTGGTCTGCAACCACAATATGTGTGTCATTTGCATCTACACTTGTCGGGTTTTGTAATGAACCTACAGATTCTATCACCGTATTATTACTTGGATCAATGATGTCAACTTCATCATTATCAAGACCTACAACAAACAATAGTTCACCATCAGTGCCTATATTTACTGGATTATATGGAAGTGATATAGGTGTTAATAAATCGCCAGTATCTGCAACAACAATCTCTATTCCCGGCACTCCAAAATGTGCCACATAAAGTAGTCCATTTAAATATTCACTCTCCACAGGGAAATTTGTAGATCCACCACTTCCTACAAATGGTCTTGGTGTTAAAACGGTTCGTTCTGGTGTACTTTGCAATTCTGCTACACCGTTAAATATAGCTCGCTGTATAGCCCAATTAGCTACTGCGCCGATATCTTGACTATAAAAGGCTGTTATTTCGCTAGGCCCTGTTTGCGCTACGTGTACTTCTGGTGTTCCTGTTACATTATCTACAGCAGGAATACTATTTTCTGTCAATTCTAATTCTAGAGTATTAGCAGAATATCTAAAAACAGTAGTATTTGTTGTTCCTCCTGAAACAGCAAGAGTACATCCTGCAGCTGAGATTCCTGTAAATGCCCCAAAAAAGACATTGTTAGCTGATGCAACTTCCAAAGGCGCCATCGGATCTTCTAGAGTATACATTCGTACAATAGTACCGCTATAGGTAAATAAAAGTCCTCTCTGAGCATCTGCAGCAATATCAATAACTTGTACATTTACCGTTGAGGTTTCTCCTGTAGTTAGTTCTTCTATTGTTATTTGTGAACCACAAGAGGCATAGGCATATCCATTTACTATAACAACATTATTGCAATTTCCTCCTCCTGATCGGGCACTTAAATCGATAAGAATATTTTCTCCTTCAAGAGCTTCATTATCATTCGTATCAGCTTGTTGTTGGACTAGTGTTTTGTTTGATGTTGTATCAATTAATTGTTCGTCCTGAAGGTCAGAAGTACAGGACCATACAAGAAGTGAAACAAAAGCGCAAAAAATGGTAGTTTTTAATGACATAATATAAGATCTACGTTAATTAGTGATTAATGTGTAGAATTTGTGATTAATTGGTTATACATATCCAAAATTGAAGAAACTGTCGTAATTGCTTTACAATAATTACAAACCACTTCATTTTTTTTTCTAAAGCTTTAACCCGAATTATGCAATAGAAAATCTATTATGTTCTGAAATCACTGCAAAA
>CAZPTJ010000193.1:0-6268 GCA_964589085.1 uncultured Flavobacteriaceae bacterium
TCACGATGCATAAAAGCTTGTTTTCCTAGTAATACCTCCTCTGTCTCCACATGATCTTCATCAGGAACGCAGCAATCAACAGGGCATACCGCCGCACATTGTGGCTCTTCATGAAAGCCTTTACATTCTGTACATTTATCTGGGATTATATAATAAATCTCATCGCTTACAGGTTCTTGTGCTTCCTCAGCATTGACAGCTTTGCCGCCAGGCAAAACAACATCACCAGTAAGATCTGTTCCATCTGCATAACGCCAATCGTCTGCTCCTTCATAAATTGCTGTATTTGGGCATTCCGGTTCGCAAGCTCCACAATTTATACATTCATCCGTTATGATAATTGCCATAGGGTTGATTTTCGATAACTTTGTACAAAAATAGTGCCTACTGATATTATAGACAACTTTCCTATGCATTTACAACAGAGAATTAACGCTTTTGCTCGGCTTGGCACATTTTTAGGTCAATTTAACCGATCTGGAATTATCAAAAAAGAAGGAATTCCTCATAATGACCTCTTTTTTGATGGTTTCAAACATCAGATTAAACTTGCTGGCGAGCACAACGGATGGTTTACGCAAGAAAATGTCTTATTTGCTATTGAAAGTTGGGCTGCCATACTACAGGAATCAGCCATAACATCATGGCTCGAAGACTATGATTTTACTAAAGTAAAACCAAAAACTGTTGCCATAATTATGGCAGGCAACATTCCGTTAGTTGGCTTTCATGACTTTTTATCAGTACTCCTCTCTGGACATAGCGTTATAGCAAAACTCTCCAGCAATGATCAGCATTTACTCCCGTTTATAGCCAAATATTTGGAATATGTACATTCAGAATTTAAAGGCACAATTACTTTTACACAAGAAAAATTAGAAAATTATGATGCCGTAATTGCTACAGGTAGTGATAATACGGCACGTTACTTTGAATATTATTTCGGAAATAAGCCTCATATCATTCGTAAAAACAGAAATTCCATTGCCATTCTTACCGGTAATGAAACTGCAGAACAGCTATCTAGCTTAGGAGAAGACATTTTTAGGTATTATGGACTGGGCTGTCGAAATGTTTCTAAATTATTTGTTCCCAAATCTTATGACTTTGATCCTTTTTTTAATGCAATGTATGCCTGGCGCGAAATCATTAATCAGGCAAAATATGCTAATAATTACGACTACAACAAGGCCATTTATCTAATGAGCCTTTTTGATATTTTAGAAAACGGTTTTTTAATGCTTAAGGAAGATACAAACTATGCCTCACCAATCTCTACAGTATTCTATGAACAATACAATGCTATAGAAACACTACAAGAAAAACTCCAACACGATAAAGATCGCATACAGTGTATCGTTTCTGATACTTTTTCAGATAAATCTGTTCCCTTCGGACATACACAAAAGCCATTACTCAATGATTATGCAGATGGTGTTAATACTATTGCTTTTTTGTTAAAAATATAGTGTATAAATTGTGGTATTTATACACTATATCTCTTCTATTTTAGAGATATTTGTAGTTTATAAATCTGCTTTCGATGAAAAAACACAATTTTAGTGCAGGTCCTTGTATACTGCCGCAAGAGGTCTTTCAAGAAGCCTCTCAAGCCATTTTAGATTTTAACAATTCTGGTCTTTCCATTCTGGAAATTTCTCATCGTAGCAAAGATTTTGTTGATGTTATGGAAGAAGCCCGTAACCTGGCATTGGAATTACTCAATCTTGAAGGTCAGGGTTACAAGGCACTATTCCTGCAAGGTGGAGCCAGCACACAATTTCTTATGGTTGCTCATAATTTGTTACAGCAAAAAGCTGGCTATATAAATACAGGAACCTGGAGTGAAAAAGCAATTAAAGAAGCTAAGACTTTTGGAGAAATCAATGAAATAGCCAGCAGTAAAAATGCAAACTATAATTATATTCCAAAAGGGTATCAAGTTCCTGAAGATTTGGATTACCTCCATTTAACAAGTAACAATACGATCTTCGGAACACAAATTCAGAAATTCCCAACAGTAAACTGCCCATTGATTTGTGATATGAGTAGTGATATATTTTCACGTACGTTGGATTTTTCTAAATTCGATATGATCTATGCTGGTGCTCAAAAAAATATGGGTCCTGCTGGCACAACGCTTATTGTTATACGTGAGGATATTCTTGGTAAAGTGACACGCACGATTCCATCCATGCTTGACTATAAAGTACACATAGGTAAAGGCAGTATGTTTAATACTCCAGCCGTATATGCTGTTTATGTATCTATGCTTACGATGAGATGGCTAAAACAAAAAGGTGGAATTACTGCTATAGAAGAATTAAATGATCGTAAAGCCACTTTACTATATTCGGAAATAGATCTCAATCCGCTGTTTAAAGGATTTGCTGCAAAAGAAGATCGGTCAAAAATGAACGCTACCTTTTCATTAGACGATGGATTCCTTAAAGAAACTTTTGATGCTATGTGGAAGGAAGAGGGTATTAATGGTCTTAATGGACATCGGAGTGTTGGAGGTTACAGAGCCTCGATGTATAATGCCATGACTTTAGAAAGTGTGGGCATTCTGGTAGATGTAATGAGTGAATTAGAGCGTAAAGCATAATAAAAATAAAAAAGTGGAAGTTTTCTGCTTTTGCGAAAATGTAAACAATGAAAGTACTTGCCAATGATGGTATCGCCCAATCGGGAATAGATGCATTAGAAAAAGGAGGTTTTGAAGTAATAACGACAAAGGTTGCTCAGGATCAACTTGCAAATTATATTAATGAGAATGATATCGTAGCTGTATTAGTGCGTAGTGCTACTACCGTAAGGAAAGAGGTGATTGACGCCTGTCCCAACCTAAAATTAATTGGTCGTGGTGGCGTGGGTATGGATAATATCGATGTTGCTTATGCACGAGAAAAAGGACTCCACGTTATTAATACCCCAGCGGCTTCATCAGCCTCGGTAGCAGAATTGGTATTTGCACATCTATTTAATAGTGTTCGTTTTCTTTATGATGCAAATCGCAATATGCCCCTAGATGGAGATAGTAAATTCAAAGAACTAAAGAAAGCATATGCCAAGGGCGCAGAATTGAGAGGCAAGACATTAGGTATTATCGGTTTTGGTCGTATTGGACAAGCAACAGCTAGAATTGCTCTAGGTTGTGGAATGAAGGTTATCGCTAGTGATCCTTTTATAGACAGTTTGGATATAGAAGTTCCTTTTTATGATGGACAGTCTATTAAATTTACCATTAACACCATGAGTAAAGACGACGTTTTAGAACAAGCAGATTTTTTGACCCTACATGTTCCAGCTCAAAAAGAATATGTCATTGGCAAAAAAGAATTTAAAAAAATGAAACAAGGAGCGGGAATTGTTAATGCAGCACGTGGCGGGGTCATTGACGAGGTCGCACTTCTAGATGCATTAGATCAGAAAAAATTGGCATTTGCGGCACTTGACGTTTTTGAAAACGAACCAAAACCCGCCATTAAGGTGCTTATGCATCCTAAAGTATCACTTACACCACATATTGGAGCTGCTACAGGAGAAGCTCAAGATCGTATAGGAACGGAACTCGCTGAGCAAATTATGACACTTTTATAAGTCGTCTGTATCAAACAACTTCTCCGTCAAATAAAAGAGGGATTATTCTATATTTAAGAATAATCCCTCTTTTATTTTAAATGATATTGATATTTCTATATTGAATTGTTAAAAACATTTTAAAAAAAAATAAATCTCAATCGCGCTAAAAATAACACTTAATCGATAAAAAGTGTTTTATGTCGGAAAAGTGTGTTTTTTCATCACTTAACTTTAACAGATGTAAATATTTTGTAAATTGTTCCCTAACGATTTAAAAATAAATAGAATGGCAGGATTATTAGATCTTCTCAATAGCCCGATGGGCAAACAAATAATAAGTGGTGTAAGCGGTCAGACTGGACAGTCAGAAGGCGCTACAGGCAGTGTTCTTAGTATGGCTTTACCTGTATTAATGGGTGCTATGAAAAAAAACGCGCAAACTCCAGAAGGAGCTGCTGGACTAATGGGTGCTCTATCCGGTAAACACGATGGAAGTATCTTAGATAATCTTGGCGGTTTATTTCAGGGTGGCGTAGATGATTCTGTAATGCAGGATGGTGCTGGTATCCTAAGTCATGTGCTTGGAGGAAAACAAGAAAGTGTTACTAATGCCTTAAGTGGCCAATCAGGAATGGATGCTGGTTCTGTAGGTAGTATTCTTAAAGTTGCCGCTCCAATTTTAATGGGTGTTCTTGGAAAACAATCCCGACAGTCTGGAGTTAGTGATGCTGGAGGATTAAATGGCCTATTAGGTGGTATGCTAGGTGGACAACCTAAACAGAATCAAAGCCTAATTGCCTCATTGATTGACGCCGACGGTGATGGAAGTATTCTTGATGATGTTGCAGGTATGGTTCTTGGTGGAGGAAAGAAAAAAGACGGTCTTGGTGGATTACTGGGAGGTCTTTTCGGAAAATAAAATAATTTACCCCTAAATTATGTTTAAATCGCGGTATTATTAAGTTAATATCGCGATTTTTTATGCAATAGATTCGTATATTAATACATCTAAGTGCATAAACTTAGACTTGTTTTTACGACTATATGTTTTAAGTTTATAAAATTGACGATGAAAAAAATAATATATAGCATTATTGTTCTTGGATGTATTATAGGTTGTGCCAGTATTTCTGATACAAAAAAAGATGTACAGCAGACAAATCAATTATCAGATACGTTACGTATAGCAAATGATAGTCTGGAATATGAAATCATTATTATTGAACCCGGATTTAATGCCTGGCTAACACAGCAACAACCTCGTGGATTTTATGAGCAGTTCTGGTTGGAAAACAGGAACATTATCTTTGTAAATCAATATAACTTTCGCACTGCAGATCCACAACGCTTTAGTCCTTTACTATACCAACAACGCATAGATTACAGAGCCAATATTGATTATGGTTATGAAGTAAATTATTTACTATTTAACTGGTTTCAGTTTTTTCAGGAGCGGTATGGACAGCGTCTTCGATAATTAATTTTATTTTTTAATCCCTCATAAAGTCCAAGGGTATACTCGGAGATAATTGTATTTTTACCAGGTGTTAAATCGTTTTAAAAATACCTGGGAAATCACCCACAACTGGCAATTAATATATCCTTTCCTGGGAATACTAGCTTCTGGTTTTAGTGGTTATCTCATTGCAAAAGGCATTTTAAAATCTATAAATTTTCAGAATACAGCATTAAAATGGAGTGTTCTTATGCTTGTGAGTCTGGCTATTACCTATCTTATCATTCACATTTCTTTATGGTGTTTTAAAAAACTGGAGCATCGCTGGAAAGTTAATTTCCGTTGGGAGTTTATTGCTATTTTTCTGGTCTTTGCAGTTACCGGATCAACAGCAGGAAAGATTTCTGATCCATTTATGAATCTCGTTGGACTTGCTAAAGAAACGACTAGTGGCTGGTTATACTGGCCTGTTAGAATTCTGTTAATTTTTCCTATCTATCAGGTTTTATTAGTCATTTTTGGGTGGCTATTTGGCAAATATCGTTTTTTTCGTGATTTTGCTATCAAAATGACATCACGTATGGGTTTAAGATTTTTGTTTCCCAAGCAATCTCGATAAAGCATTTCTAAAGAGTTATAAGCCTTGAAAATTACATCACTTGAACTTTAAATTGGTAAGAACCTAAGAAAGATTAGATAATTAAAAACCTATACTCTTTTTTAAATCTAGATTATGCATTAGAACTTTGTGATGAACCTTAAAAACACCATAAAATATGACATTTTATGAGTTTTAGCGTAGCACGTTACGGTTAGTGTAACGGTATATTTTGCAGCACTTTCAAGTTGTAATAGTTTTTCTAATGCATAATCTGGGTTAAACACAATCTCTTCCAAAAGAATTTCTGAGAACGCCACCTAATCGATTAATAAAAATTACTTGTGGATATTTCACAGAGAAAGCCAAATACAGTCAAATATCATCATCTTTAGCGCCCAATTGTAGTATTTCTTTAAAGGATTATGGAAAATCCCTATAAACCAACCAGACTTATACAAATAAAAAACTCCCGCACAGTTTCTAAAAAAACGGAGCGGGAGATTCATTGATTGAATTTAAAAAACTATTTACTGTATATTCAAGGTAAATGTCAGATCAAAATCGGTATCACCATCATTAGCTCCTGTTGTAGCCGACTTTAAATCTGGTTGGTGTTGTAATCTAGC
>CAZPTJ010000194.1:0-6250 GCA_964589085.1 uncultured Flavobacteriaceae bacterium
GGGTATTCGTCAGGTAGATTTATCAACTTATGATTCTGGATTGTATTTTATTGAAATAAGAACTGCACAGGCTAGACAAAGCTTTCAGGTGGTTAAGAAATAGTTGAATAGTTAGGTATCATTGCTTGTCGTATTCCTTTTATATACAATTCCACAAATAAGAAGAATTAATGACTATCTTTTGGTCCAATTATATTTGAATTATGATTAAGAGATTTGCTGGACTATTGTTTCTTTTATTAGCATTATTACTCTCTTTTTTCATTTTATCTCAACTCAATAAAATGGTTATTTCCATAGTCAGCTTAATTAGGCCAGAAAGTGGTTATTCCTTGGGTTATTCTATAGGTTCTTTAATCGGATTTACGCTACTTATAGTTAGTATTTATCATCTATGGAAAGTAGGTAATAAATGGATTAGAAAAGGGTAATTGCGATTTTGAAATAATTAAAGTAAAAGTCTATGTACTGCACTTATACAAGAAATAAATACTACCCCACAATGTTTTAGTATATGAATAATAGAAATCCTTTAGTCATTTCTATCTTTAATAGTATTGGTGCCCGGATACGATTTATTATTTACAAGTTTTTAGCTGCTCTAAAGCTTGTAAAACCTAAATCACTTAGACACTTTTCAGATGGTTTTAGACAAATAGTATATAATCTGTTACTATTTGTTTTTATTTTTTTCATTTTATGTATTCTAATAGAATATGTTAACATCAATGATAGCTTCTAATCCCATAATCTTTTTGGTTGCTACCAAGAAGGCATCATTGTAACAAGTTAAACGCGAGGCCTACTTATATTACATGATATTTAATCTCAGCTTAGCAATTATTTGGTTCTTAATAAGTTCATATAATTTTTTTCTAACCACTTTTGGTTGGAAGATCGTCAAATATAAATTGCGAAAAGGAGAGCCTGCTAGGTTAATAGATCAAGGCATATTTACTCTAACTTTTCTATTTTCCTTGAGTTACTTGTTTTTTACTATTATGGATGCTGTAAGTTAAAGTATCGCATTTTCTCAAACCCATTCCCCAACATTTCCACCTTCCCTGAATTTAAATTAAATTCGTTGTAATGAATCCCAACGCATTACAGAAACCCATAGACTACCATAAAGGCGTTGGTTCAAATAGAACTGATCTGTTACCTCCAGAACTGGGAATCCATGCCTATCAGGATTTGATATACCTCTTCCTAATCATAATACTATTCTACTCGTTTTTCACCGTCATTACAATGACTTAACAGTATTTCTCCACATTACCTCTACTCCATCACGGAATATGTTTTTAACTCATTTTTGCAATACATATTCAGAATCAGGTATTTATACCTATATATTTTCAAATACGCTTCAATACATTTGGGTATAAGTTGTTATTGAAACAACCTAATTAATAACCATACACACCATATGTCTACACTTGTCTATAGCCTTTTAGGCTTATTTACGCTATTGAGCATTTTAGCACAAATCCCAAAACTTCATACATTCTTAGCAAGAATTGACTTTACAAAATTACTACCCAATTACTCCTTTTTTGCTCCAAAACCTATGACTTGCGACTACAGGTTAGTTTTTAAACTCAGTAACGAAAAAGATTCAAATAACTGGGATGAAATTCCAATTTGCGGAAACTCTATTATTCAACGTCTCTTCTTTAACCCTGAAAAGTACTATGTCAAAGCATTTATTGACTCTTGCCATTACTTATTTAAAGAATTTGTAGCTCTGGATGAGGATAAAAAGCAGTATATCCAATTTTCCTTAAATTATATCAACATCTTCAAAATAGTAATGACTGAACTACAAAAACACGAAGTTCGTCAATCACATACAACTAAGGTTCAATTTGCAATCGTTTCTTCAAATAATGAAGGGGTTCTAAAAATTGAAGAATTAAAATTTTTATCACTCATACATAAATATTAGTCCCATGATATTAGATAATATAAATATGCTTTTTAATCTAAGCATATACATCCTCTTCATTTCCACAAGCATTCACGCCTTAGAGTTAATAATGATCCCGAAAGATTTTATCAGTTTAGGGTATCATGAGAAATACAAAATTAACAAGCAGCTATTATGGCGCCTTATTCATACTACTATTTTAATAACAAGTATTATAAGTCTTATTGTATTTCAGGTTTATGGACTAACACTTCCTTTTAAACTACCCACCATTATTACGTTTATAGGAGTTTATTATTCTTACTTGATCAGAGTCACAGGAAAGGATGGCGCCGATCAATTTAGAGCAATAAGCTTCTTAATTTTAACCATATCATTTCTACTAGCCAATGAACAATTAAAACAAGTATTTCTCATATTTACTGCACTCCAATTATTATTAGCATATACAACTTCAGGAATTATTAAATTATCGTCCCCATATTGGAGAAAAGGCAATGTCTTAGTTCCTATCCTTAGTACCTATTCCTTTGGCTATTCTCCTTTTTCTCAATGGTTGCGAAAGCATCCTAAAGCAGAACAACTATTTTCTTATGGAGCTATATTCTGTATGATTTCTGTATTTATTTCATTTTTCATTCCCACAGAGTCTGCGTTAATCATCACCTTAAGTTCAATGCTCAGTTTTCATCTAGCAACTACCGTACTTATGGGATTAAATGATTTTGTATTGACCTTACCACTAGCGTATCCAGGAGTATTTTTCCTACACCAACAGTATCTAAATTTTATTATCAATTAAGCTTTGAAATTAATCATTATACATTAACCATAAATAATTTTAATTATGTCTGAAAAACCAAAATTATCAGAAAATGAACTCCAAATGCTCGATACCATAATAGGGCATATGGAAAAAGAAAATAAACCTATCCTTTATGGGTTTTTTAGCAGTATTGCACATGCCTTCACAAATGTGGCCCATGATGTTGGTCATGTCGTTACAGACGTGGGAAAAGACGTAGCACATGGCGCGGATAGTTTTGTTACTAACGTCACAAAAGGGGTTACCGATATTGCTCAAGGTAATATAACTAATGGATTACAACACCTTGCTAAAGCTGCACCCTCAGTGATTAGTGCCGGTCAACAAGTGGCCGAAGCAGGAGCTATGGTAGCTTCTGAAAATGATGAAATTGTAAAATTAATTCAAAAAATAAGCGATAGTGAAGACAATACGAAGGGACTTAGCTTAGAAGATTTAATTGCCCTTCGAGATAAACATAAAAATCAAAAATAAATCTATTATTATGTCAAATAAAGTAACATTATCACCAGAAGAACTGCAAACACTAGATGCCATAGTAACGTATATGAAAAAAAAGAAAGATCCTGTTTTATACGGTTTTATCAATAGTATCTCTCAAATCGCAAATAGTCAAGGAAAATGTCCAGTAGATCCTGGTGTATGTTTTGATCAACAATTAAGTCATTTACATGTGGCTCATACACCTGTTACAATAGCCGAAGCAGTTAAAGCAACTGGAAGCATTCAAATGAAAGCTGATAATATTAAGAAATTAATAAATAAAATAAGCACATCACCTGATAATAAAGAAGGCTTATCCATAGATGAGCTATCAAAATTTGCAGATTAATTATATCATTATTAAATCAGGGTATTCGATAGCATTGAATACTCTGATTTATTAAAAATACTATGTAGCAAGTAAGAATTAAAACCTACTATAGTTTAACCCGAATTATGCAGTAGAACTTCGCAATGAGGACTGAAAGCGCAATAAAAACAAGTATTTTCTTAATTTCAGTATAGCACCGCTATGGTTAAATCAAAAAATACAGCGCAGCGATTGGTTTTGCAGTGATTTCAGAACATAATAGATTTTCTACTGCATAATTCGGGTTAAATCAACTTTTGCCAAATAATAACCTTAATCACTTTTAACAGCATTTCCACCTTCCCTGAATTTAAATTAAATTCGTTGTAATGAATCCCAACGCATTACAGAAACCCATAGATTACCTTAAAGGCGTTGGTCCAAACCGGGCCGATCTATTACGTGTAGAACTGGGGATTCATACCTATCAGGATTTGATACACCTCTTTCCTAACCGCTATATCGACCGTACCCGTTATCATAAGATCAAGGAACTGGAACGTAACAATGCCGATATTCAGATTATTGGGAAGATTACCCATCTCAAAATGATCGAAGGAAAAGGGCGTCGACTCGTCGCTACCTTTGAAGACGATACCGGAAAAATGGAACTCGTCTGGTTCCGTGGTCATAAATGGATCAAGGAAAGCATTAAGTTCAATAAAGCTTATGTCATCTTTGGACGTACAAACTATTATAACGGCATCTTTTCTATGCCACATCCCGAGATGGAGCTTCAGGAAGATCATGAACAAAGTTTACGTTCTGCCATGCAACCCGTCTATCCCAGTACCGAAAAATTAAGCACCAAAGGGATCACCAATAAGGTCGTCAATACCCTTATGCAAAACCTCTTTCTGGAAGTTAAAAATCACCTCTATGAGAGCCTGTCAAAACCTTTGCTGGAACGCCTGAAATTAATGCCCAAAAACAAGGCATTATTTAATGTGCATTTTCCTCAGTCACAAACCGATTTATCCAAAGCGCAATACCGTTTAAAATTTGAAGAATTTTTCTTTATCCAGTTGCAGCTGGCGCGAAAAAATATGGCGCATAAATCCAAAATCAAAGGCTATCCTTTTGAACAAGTCGGTCCTCGGTTTACCGATTTTTATAAGCACCATTTACCTTTTGATTTGACCGGTGCACAAAAACGAGTACTCAAAGAAATACGCAAAGATTTAGGATCAAAAGCCCAAATGAATCGTTTATTACAAGGAGATGTAGGTTCCGGAAAGACCATTGTGGCCTTACTATCAATGTTTATAGCCCTTGACAACGATTTCCAGGCTTGTCTTATGGCGCCAACTGAAATTTTGTCAGTTCAACATTATAATGGCTTATCTGAATTATGTAAACAAATGAATACCAGTATTTCATTATTAACTGGTTCAACTAAAACTTCAAAACGAAAAGAAATCCATACACAACTGGAAAATGGTGAGTTAAACATCCTCATTGGCACTCATGCACTGCTTGAAGACAAAGTTAAATTCAAGAATTTAGGGCTTGCCATTATAGATGAGCAACATCGTTTTGGTGTCAAACAACGTAGCAAGTTATGGCATAAAAACACCTTTCCACCACACGTGTTGGTCATGACCGCTACCCCTATTCCACGCACCTTAGCCATGACCGTTTACGGCGATCTGGATATCTCTGTTATTGACGAGCTACCACCTGGTCGAAAATCCATAAAAACAGTGCATCGTTATGACGCAAATCGGCTTAAAGTTTTCGCCTTTTTAAAAGACGAAATTCGCAAGGGCAGACAAGTCTATATTGTCTACCCTTTAATCCAGGAATCTGAGGCTATGGATTACAAAGATCTGATGGATGGCTATGAGAGTATTTCACGTGAATTTCCCAAGCCCCAATATCAGATTTCTATCGTTCATGGGAAGATGAAACCAGCAGATAAAGATTACGAGATGCAACGTTTTATTAAAGGGGAAACTCAAATTATGGTGGCCACTACCGTCATCGAAGTTGGCGTTAATGTACCTAATGCTTCAGTGATGGTGATTGAGAGTGCTGAGCGTTTTGGATTGAGTCAGCTCCATCAACTGCGTGGTCGTGTAGGTCGTGGCGCTGAGCAAAGCTATTGTATTCTGATGACCAGTTTTAAACTTTCAGCCGATAGTAAAACCCGTCTGGAAACCATGACACGTACTAATGACGGTTTTGAAATTGCAGAAGTAGATCTTAAACTCCGTGGGCCCGGCGACCTGATGGGCACACAACAAAGTGGTGTTCTTCATTTAAAGATCGCAGATATCATTAAGGATAATGATATTCTTAAAATCGCCAGATCAGAAGCCTGGGCATTGTTACGGGATGATCCCGCTTTCGCGAAAGCGGAAAATCAAATCATACGCTTTACCTACGCACAATTGGTTCAATTCAAGAATATCTGGAATTATATAAGCTGATGAAATCAAAATTAAAAAATGACAATTGAAGTTTTGTATAGTTTACAAAACCCTAAGCACCACTTGATACTATATGTCTAGTACTTATTAAGTGTTAATTATCATTTGCTTCAATGCACGGGTCACACAATATCACTTAATGCATAGTCTTATCTTAAACCCAGATTATGCATTAGAACTTTGTGATGAACCTTGAAAGCACCATAAAA
>CAZPTJ010000195.1:0-6229 GCA_964589085.1 uncultured Flavobacteriaceae bacterium
TCATTATAACTTTCTTCATGTTCTGCTTTTGCTTTTAGATAGGTTTCAAAAAGCTTTTTTTGATCACTAGGGATACTGGCAATAGTCTTTCCTTTAAATTGAGCATCATAGCGATCTATAATACGTACAAATTCTAATTGTTCTTCTTCAATATCACCTAAAAAATTCCAGCCATGGATATCATCTACATACCCGTTATTATCATCATCTTTTCCATTGTTTGGAATTTCGTTAGCGTTGGTCCAAATGACATTTTTAAGGTCTTCGTGGTTAATATCGGTACCACTATCTATTACTGCTACAATAACTTCCTGAGCTCGTTTACCTCCTAGTAATTGGGCATAAGCTTTATCCACACTCATTCCCGGGATGGTGTCTTTTATTAAGTCTTTAGATTTCCAGGATTTTTCCTGATGATCACTTAAAGGGGCTACTTTTAAAGGGTTCTGATCCACATTGGCTTCCTGTACGGCAATGAGTGGAGCTGGAGAATCACAGGTTATTAAACTAAAGCCTGCAAATAATAAGCACAATGTAGAGGTATATACGTTCTTCATGGGTTTTATATACTAATTTAATATTTCGTTCAAATGTAAAGTATCTTTTAATCGCACACCTTTTTCTGTATGTTGTACAGTAATAAGGGGGTTATGTGCATCATGTTCTAGCCAAAGAACATATTCTTCTGTCGCCGCGCGGTCTAAGAATATGTCTTTTTCATCCAGTGTTAATAGTGGTCTGGTATCATATCCCATGACAAAAGGAAGCGGTAAATGACCCGCTGTGGGTAACAAATCACCCATAAATACTATGGTTTTTCCTTTATAATTGATGTGGGGTATCATTTGTTTGTCTGTGTGACCATCGGCAAAAAAGATGCCAAAGCCCAATTCGCTCTCTTCTTGAAATTGCTGCCCGGAGCGTTGTATAAACTGTAATTGGCCACTTTCCTGCATGGGTAATATATTCTCTTTGAGGAAGGAAGCTTTTTCTCTTCTATTAGGACTGGTCGCCCAATTCCAATGGGCTTCATTGCTCCAAAAGGTAGCATTCTTAAAAGCAGGTTCATATCCTGTTCGGCTCGCATTCCATTGTACACTACCGCCACAATGATCAAAGTGTAAATGGGTCATGAAAACATCGGTAATATCATCTCGGTGAAAGCCATATTTTGATAGCGAATTATCAATAGAATGATCACCCCACAAGTAATAATAACCAAAGAACTTATCACTTTGTTTATTCCCCATACCCGTATCAATAAGGATTAGGCGATTCCCTTGTTCAATAAGCATGCAACGCGTTGCGATATCAATCATATTGTTGGCATCTGCTGGATTTGTGCGCTGCCATAGCGACTTAGGCACAACACCAAACATAGCGCCACCGTCTAGTTTAAAATTACCTGCTTCAATAGGATATATGGTCATAAAAATGTGTCGATTTAGTAGGCTTTCGCGAAAGCGTAATTGAATAGCGCTAAATCAGCTAACAAAAAATCATTGCAAAATAGGGAAAATGTATATTTTGACCCTTTTTGTGAAAATGTTTTTAACAAAGAATTGTATATTCCATACGCTTAAAACAAGATCATTATAAAAATAAGAAGACTATGGTAGAATTGGCTGGGATAATTATCTTAGGAATTATTGCACAATGGGTTGCCTGGCGGCTTAAGCTTCCTGCTATTCTCCCTTTAATACTTATCGGGTTATTAGTAGGTCCTATTTCCACCTTGATTTCTGAAGATGGGACAAAATGGCTGGAACCTGTTTGGAACGGCGAAGAAGGCTTGTTTCCAGGAGATAACCTCTTCTATTTTGTGTCTTTGGCGATTAGTATTATTCTTTTTGAAGGGGGATTGACGCTTAAGCGAACAGAAATTCGCAATGTAGGACCGGTAATCACAAAATTGATTACCGTGGGAAGTCTCGTCACTTTTTTTGGTGCCGGTGCCGCAGCATATTTTATTTTTGGATTATCACTTAAGATTTCTTTTCTGTTTTCAGCCTTAATAATCGTCACAGGACCTACCGTTATTTCTCCTATTCTACGGAATATCCCACTTAAGAAAGATGTATCGGCAGTACTTAAATGGGAAGGGATTTTAATTGATCCCATAGGTGCTTTGGTAGCGGTATTGATTTTTGAGTTTATAAGTGTAGGAGAGGGTCAGGAGTTTACAAAGACTGCGTTGGCAGAGTTTGGGAAGATTTTACTTTTTGGAGGTAGTTTTGGTTTTACTTTTGCCCACGCGCTTGCTTTTGCAACCAAAAAACATCTTATCCCTCATTATTTACTCAATGTCACTTCCTTATCAGTAGTATTGTTGGTATTTGTGGTTTCAGATGCTTTTGCACATGAATCGGGATTACTAGCAGTGGTCGTTATGGGGATGGTTTTAGGAAACATCAACCTGCCTAATTTAAAGGAACTGCTCTATTTTAAAGAGTCTTTAAGTGTATTGCTGATATCGATTCTTTTTATTGTGCTTTCGGCCAATATGAATATTGAAGAATTACAACTTATTTATCGCTGGGAAACTTTGTTGTTATTTTTAATCGTAGTCTTTGTCATCAGACCGTTAGGTGTTTTTTTAAGCACACAGGGATCTGATCTCAAAACAAATGAGCGCTTATTTATAAGTTGGGTGGGCCCTCGAGGAATCGTAGCAGCGGGTATTGCCTCTTTATTTGGTTCTAAACTACTACAAAAAGGAGAGGTCGGAGCAGAATATATTACCCCTCTGGTATTTATGATCGTTTTGGGAACGGTACTTTTTAATGCTACTACCGCTCGAATTTTTGCTAAAATTATAGGCGTTTTTCTAACAAAATCTGAAGGAATCCTGATCATAGGAGCGGGTCGGGCCTCGCGTCTTATTGCACGTTACCTTCAAAACAATGATCGCAATGTCGTGCTGTTGGATAATAATGCAAGTCATATTAATACTGCTTTAGAAATGGGATTACAGGCGATAACAGCCAACATCTATGCTGATGATCTGAAGGATGATATTGAACTCAGTGATGTAGGTTATCTTATGGCACTAACTGGTAGTGGTGAGATTAATAAATATGCTATACGCCGTTTTGAAAAACAGTTTGGTGAAAATGGATCTTTCCGATTGGTGACCAAAGAAGAGATTGATGACCCTAATCTTTTACGGGATGAGTCGGTACTTTCTAATACAGATGACTTTATAAATATGGTTGAGGTAGCCAGAAAATACCCAACGATACAGGAGATTGCCTTTGATGATGAAGAAAGCTTAAAGAATCTTTTAACTCAAATAAACAGCGATAATGATATGATTCCATTGTTTGTTAAAAACAAGGATGGAAGTATTGAAATCATTAAGACGTATCAGGAAAAGTCAGAAACAGCTTCTATGGAAGGTTGTTTACTGGCCTATTTAGGTAAGCCTTTAACGCTGGATATAACCACTTAAGAAGCGATAGCCAGTTTATAGTATTTATTTCGATATTTTATAATTAATGCGCTTGCGCGAAAAAACATCCAGACACAAAAAGAAATCCAAATACCAGTAACTCCCCAATCCAGATAACGCCCGATATAAATAAAGGGCAGAAAACCTAAAAATGTAGCTCCCAGTAGGGTATTACGTAGATATCCTGTTTCTCCCAAACCTTTAAAAATAGCATCAAGAGTAAATGCCATGGTGTTTAAGGGTTGCATGAGAATGACAAAATAGAAAATACTATAAAAAACTTCCAAAACAGGAGCTTCTTTACTAAATAGGATTCCAGATTGACGGTAAAGTATGGCGCCCAAAATCATTAAGAGCGCTGCGACGATCAGGTTATATCCAATCACTCGTTTGGTGAGCAACCATAGACCAGAGTAATCTTTAGCTCCCAATAATCGCCCGCCAAGAACATTTCCTGCAGCACCATAACCATCGATAAAGAACGCAGAAAACAGCCAAATATTAATAGCGATAGTATGCGCAGCGACAGTTGTTGTTCCAATAGCCGTGGCCTCACGTACCGCAAGAATTAAAGCAACGTTTAAGGCAAAGGAGCGTAAAAAAAGATTAAGACTCATAACAGCCAAACGATTGATTTCGGGATGTAAAGGAAAACGCAAACGCAAAGACACCGATGTTTTTTTAAGCACTAGCACAAGGGCCATGATGGCCATGATGATTTGTGAAATCAGACTCGCCCAGGCAGCGCCTTTGACGCCTAATGGATGGATAAACCCATCAACGCCGTAAACAAGCAGGATGTCAAGACCAATATTGACTAAAGCCCCGGTGAGTGCTATAATCATGGGCCAAAAGGTATTTTGAAGCCCTCTAAAAATACCAAAAATGGCAAAAGTAAAAAGTGTGAAAGGGAAGCCCCATACTCGGATATTGTAATAATCAATGCTTAAATCTAAAACAATACCTGAGGCATTAAGGAGTTTAAAAATTTCTTCTACAAAAAAATAAGTTCCTACAAGGAAGATAATACTTAACAGGATATTAAAGTATACCGCCTGAGCAGGTAATACTTTTATTTGATCTAGTTTTCCGGCTCCCAGGTTTTGAGAGACTACTGCCGAGATAGCACTACGGGTCTGTGCAAGTATCCAGATCAACATGGATAAAAATGAGCCTACAATACCTACTGCCGCAAGGGACTCTGTACTTAAGACATCCATATTTCCAACCACGGCAGCATCAGTACTGGAGAGTACAGGTTCTGCAATACCTGCTATAATAGCCGGTAAAGCGAGTTGTTGAATACGTTTAAAGGAAATATCTATCAAAGCCGTTTATGCCTGTAAAACAAGCTGCAAAATTATCGAATTAGAGCAGGAGTTCATAACAATAAAAGGGATGTTTGCTTTGTTTCGGAAAATAAATGGAACCTAAACGTTTATATCCACGTTGCTCATAAAATTTCTGATTCCTTGGATTCTGACTAAAGGTATCGAGACGGACGGATTGGAAATGATGTGTTTTTGCAAAGGTTTCCCCAAAATCCATAAGCCGCTGCGCATACCCTTTCCCTTGAAAATCGGGATGTATAGACAAACGGTGGATATAGATATTATTTTCATTGGAAGTAAGCCATTGTACTGGAATGTATTCTTCATCCATAAGAGTAGAAATTACAATGGTTCCAATAACCGTTTCTTCTTTTTTCAGAATATATAATTCCTGACGTTCAATATCTTGTGTAAACGCTTCTTCAGAAGGGTAGACTTCATTCCATTGAAAAATATTGTTGGCGATCATTTTTTGGGCACAAGCCCTGGTAATCGAAAGGATTACAGGGATTTCCTCTTTTTTTGCAAGAACAATCATAGATATGGACTATTTTTGTACCGTGCTAAGATAAATCAAGCCAGGTTATGAAAAACATTTTAGTCCCAATAGGTTCATCAAAAAATGCGATACATACGCTACAATATGCCATTGATTTTGCTGAGCATATAGATGCAAATGTCTATGTGATTTCGGTATTTCAACAGTTTTCCAAAGTAGGAGGGATGACTAAGGTGAATACCTTGATGAAGGAAGATACCCAGAAAGAATTGGATACCGTATTGGATGCGGTAGATCAAAAAAATGTTTCGGTTATTGCCCATCCTATTAAAGGAGGTATTGTGGAAGGTGTGATGCGATTTAATAGTCATATCCCGATTGATCTTATGATACTGGCACCACAGAGTAATAGTATCAAAGAAGAAGAATACTTAGGAACAACTTCCGGAAGTCTGGTTAAAAACACTGATATTCCAGCGCTTATTGTCCCTGAAAGTACAAGTTTTGAAATTCCTAAAGCTATTCTTATGGCTTTTAAAAATGGACGTTTCCCTAAAAAAAGGAATATAGAGCCACTACAACATATCGTTAAGCATTTTAAACCCGAATTGCGATTGTTACATGTATATACACCGGAATCTTCGGAAGATATGAAGAAAGTGAGTGGTAAGCTCCAAAGAATAGGAAGTAGTTATACAGAAACGGCTAATGCCACAACCTATCAGGGTGTTTTAGAACATTTACAATCCAATAATCCAGACATGGTTTGTGTGGTGCGTAGAAAACGTGGATTTTTCAAAAAACTATGGGAAAAAAATGTAGTTTTGAAAAAAGAATTTTATATCGACAAACCGCTTTTAATTCTTCGTATTCAGGAAGATTAATTGAAAGTGTTCTGGGGATGTAGCTCAGTTGGCTAGAGCGCTTGACTGGCAGTCAAGAGGTCGT
>CAZPTJ010000196.1:0-6194 GCA_964589085.1 uncultured Flavobacteriaceae bacterium
TGAAAGTGCTGCAAAATATACCGTTACACTACATTTATGAGTTTAACCGTAGCGGTGCTACGCTAAAACTCATAAAATGTCATATTGTATGGTACTTTCAAGGTTCATCACAAAGTTCTAATGCATAATCTGGGTTAAAACTAGTCTACAAAGGTAGTTTTTGCATGTGGGTTTTGAATAAACTGTACTATTCTTTTACGGTCAATCTATTGATGATGGTATGGTGTTGTGGAAATTTTTCAAGAAGTTGCGTTTGAGTAGGAAGTTCAAAATCATCAAAGTCAAATCCTGGCGCAACCGTACATCCTACAAGGGCGTAACTATCTGGATTAATAACTTCTGCCGCAAACCAGACACCGCCTTTGACTACATACTGTATATATTCTTCCCGATGAAGTCTATTACTTAGAATGATTTTTGAATAACTGCCAGTTTCCGAAATCATGTGAATAATCAATGGAGATCCTTTATAAAAATGCCAAATTTCATCTTGTCGGATACGATGAAAGGCAGAAAAAGTAGTAGAAGTCAATAAAAAGTAAATACTGGTAGCATAATTGCGTTTGCCAGTATAACCTACTTCCAGGCAATCTTTTGAGATGCTTCCTTCACTTCTATAGTACTCTCGATAATACCCACCTTCGGGATGGGGAAGGAGTTCTAGATGATCAATAATTTCCTCGATATTCATGGGTAGAACAATTAAAGTAATGACAAAGGTAAATGGTTTCCGAGTATTGAACGGATAAAAAGTATATGATAAAAGGCCCTACTTTACCTTTAATGTTAAATCGCAATATTTATTTAGAATAATTAAAAATAAGCTTGTGTAATTAATGAAAGCCTGTTATTTTTGCCACCGAAATTAATTATTTATAATCAGTCTAAATAAATATGATGAACTATAAGACACTTATTCTTATACTACTTTGCTCCGCTTTCGCGAAAGCACAAACAAAACAAGATTCTATTACTTATGATCCCCAAAAACAATTAAATGCAGCTCAACGTCTGTTATCAGGTAATTATGCGAGTGCGGTTACGGTAAGTGCCTATGCGGAATTGACGTATAATCAACCAGAGGCCGATAACGGAGAATTGGATATTCAACGTTTAGTACTTTTATTTGGATATCGCTTTAATGATAAGGCTCAATTCATAACTGAAGTTGAACTTGAGCATGTAAATGAGGTATTTGTAGAGCAGGCTTTTGTTAATTACAGCATTGGAAATAATATAAGCTTAAGAGGAGGTTTAATGCTCGTCCCCATGGGTATTATTAATGAATATCATGAACCAACAACTTTTAATGGAACAGAACGTCCAGCAGTAGATAATGTTATTGTACCTACTACCTGGAGAGAGCTGGGTGTAGGAGTTGCGGGACGTTTTCCAGAGTTATCTTTAGGATATCAGGCCTATGTTTTTAATGGCTTCCGTTCGACAGAATTAAATGGAGAAGGTGGAGTTAATGGATTTTTAAGAGGTTCAAACGGATTGCGTGGAGGTCGTCAACGCGGTATTCAATCTACCGTAAATTCACCTACGTTTTCTACAAAATGGGAATATTACGGAGTTCCCGGATTACGTTTAGGATTAGCAGGATATTTTGGTCGTACTCAACCAGAAGATGAGGTAGATGCTCTTGATGGGGCAGATGTAGGTATTGCCATGGTTGGCTTTGATGCTCGATATGCATATAAAAACTTTACTGCTAGAGGTCAGGCGATTTATGCATCGCTTTCCGATACTGATGCATATAATACTTTAACCGATGGAGACTTGGGAAGTGCTTTACAAGGGTGGTATGTAGAAGCAGGTTATAATGTATTACCAATAAAAAATAAACAACGTCTATACGCATTTGCCCGTTTTGAAAATTATGATACTCATGCAGAGACTGATGGAAACCTGGAACAAAATGATGCTTTTAATCGCACAGATTTAACTACAGGTCTATCCTATCATATAGCGCCAGGAGTCGTGGTCAAAGGAGATTATCAGTTTAGAGATAATGCGTTGTCTGGAGATGGAGTGCCCGATCGTTTAAATTTTGGAATTGGAGTTTGGTTTTAACAGTGTACAGTTGAGCAGGTAACTGTATGATAATTAGTTTGTGTAAAATGCCTTAAGAAAATGTACTTAAGGCATTTACCTTTTTAGTGAAACGTGTATTCACGATTTTTTGATCTTATTCTTATTTAAATTAAATATAAATAAGTAAATTTGCCCTATGATAAGGAAGGTTTTTCTAGCGTTTTTGGCTCTTGGTTTTTGCACTTCTGCAAACACTATTCCATCCAAATTGGAAAAGAAAATTAATAAAACCATAAGCGTATATTTTGAAACCGAGGAATTTACAAAGTCTCTTGTAGAGATTCCTGAAGTAGAAAATCAAAAGGTTCCTTCCGATTTTTCGAAGAATCTTTATAGAGTATCCGATGCTAGTGGAGATTTGGGGTACGTGTATATTGGAAATGCTCCAAGTAAAACAGCAACTTTTGATTATTTAGTATTGTTTGATACTAGCTTTATTGTAAAGACTAGTAAAGTACTTATTTATAGAGAAGAATATGGAGGAGAGATCAGTAGTAAACGCTGGTTAAAACAATTTTCTGGAAAAACACCAGGAGATAGCGAATTAAAATATAGAGAAGATATAAGCGCTATCAGCGGAGCAACAATCTCAGTGCGTTCTATGACAAAAGCTATGAATAATCTATTACAAAGCCTAGCTAGTCTTCAAAAAGCAGCGGTGCTCTAAATGCAGTTTCACGGACGTATACATCATTTCCCTAAAGAAATAAAACTATTTATTGCGGTCTTTGTTCTTGTTTTGAGTGTTGGCTATGTTACGGGCTTATTATTTGTTAAGCAAACAGATACGACTTATCCTCAGGGGATAGAAGAAAATTATTTGGGAAATGAGGATTCTGCAGATTTAGATGTTATGAAGTTTAAAAAAGGAGAGCGCGAAATGCTTACAATTGTACATACGCATATTCTTTCCATGTCTTTTATCTTTTTTCTATTGGGTGGTATTCTAGCGACCACGGCGATCAATAAAAAGTTGAAATCCTTTTTGATGATTGAACCTTTTATATCGGTGATATTGACCTTTGGAGGTATTTATCTCTTATGGTCAGGGTATTTATGGATGAAGTATATCGTTATGATTTCTGGCATACTTATGACCATTTGTTTTGTACTAAGTGTATTTTTTATTTTCCAATCTTTATTGAAAAAGAGTATATAAAGGATTCTCTCTAAGTTTGGAAACTTAAAAAAGAGGCTGCCCTTAAAATTAAGAACAACCTCTTCAACAAACTAACCAACTTATAACAACTTACAATTTTAGTTTCTTGGTTGGATATCTATACGTACTACGTTATATCCACCTCTTGGATCTTCTAAATACACCGTACCAGGACCATTATTGATAACTCCTTTTCCATACTGTACATCGTCCAAGGCGCTTACGCGTCTTATGATATTGTTTTCATCTTCGGCTCCCTGATTAGGTCCGCTTTGACGTGGCGCCTGATCTGCACCAAATCCTACAGCCTGATCAACTTCAGTACCTGCATCATATAAATAAGCGCGAGCACTTCCTTCAACTCCTGTAGTAGGATTTCCATTTTCATCAAATAAGGTAACGCCAGCGTTATTATTACTGATGAACCAATCATTAGTATTTACCAGCATTGTACCGATACCTAATTTGTAATTTTGATTCTGTGGTACTTCAATAGTAAAGGTAAGATCGCCACCAGGACCAATGTTTTGTGTTTCGTTACTCGCAACAACAGGTATTCCAAGATCTGATAAGAACTGAACAGAGATAGCATTGTTTCCATCTTCTGCAAGTTCTTCAAGACCACTACCTGAAATTACAGTTTCTCCTTGTACGAAATAAGGATCTCTTTCGGTATTAAAGGCATACACCAATCCTGGAGAGAAAACACTATAAGAAGAAGCTAGTCTTAATGGAGCACCATTAGTACCCACTTCGTTAAACCAATCAAATAGAGCAGCAGGACTTCCGTCTTCTGCAATAGCTTCCAGACCAACACCTCTATCTTCTGCTCCTAATGTAAATAATGGATCAGGTTGCGTGTGTAATACAACGATACCAGGAGTAGCTACAAAACCGTTATCAGAACTCGGTGCCATATCTGGATCAGGAAGCATAGCTTCTACGGGTCTGATGGTTAATGTAAATGTTCCGGCAGATTGTCCATCAGTAGATGCTTCATAGACTAGGTCTGCAGTAATATAAGTTGCACCATCACGTCCTTGTCGGTCTACTATTCTTGTTAAAGGATCGGGATCAGCAGGACCAACATTTGCACCAGCAGGAGGGAAGTTCTCAGGCATATTATCGGCCTCTGTTCCTAAATCAAATAAAATCAATTCGCCAGCTATATCTCCTTCTAAAGCTTGTCCGTTAGGAAACAGGTCAATTCCTGCAAAATCTTCAGGAGAAAGGAACCAGTCATTACTATTTCCCATCATTGTTACTGGAGTAAAACGTGTTCCAGGAACAGCTTGGAAAGAAATCTGATATTGAAAATCAGCATTATTTAAAGGTCCGGGACCTTGTGATGCGCCTGTAGCGATAGACGTTCTTTCTACAAATGTGTGAACATTCAAATAGTTGATTACATTACTTATCGTGATGTCAAAAATTGTTGTTGGATCTTGAGTATCATTTGCAAACCCAAGAGAAGGATTTACTTCTTCACTCCAGTCTGTAGAGGCATCACCTTCACCGTCATACTCCATGCTAAAGCTTCCTAAGCGTACCGTAGGAACAAAATCCCCTGCAGTCCAGATACCGGCAGTTACAGCAACTTCTTCACGCGCACTTCCAGCAGCGCCATACTGTACGAAATCCATTATAGCTTCGGGATTTGCAAATTGATTTACAGAGTACAATCCTAAACCAGCCTGATCATCAGGCATACTATATGGCAATACTAAAAACGCTCCAGGCTCTAATTGAATAGATCCACTTACGGGCTCTAAACCGCCTATTTGTTGATAGGTGCCAGGACCTAAACATAACCAGTAATTACTTAAATCTACAGGAAGATCACCATTGTTGTATAACTCTACAAGATCACGCTCTCCATATTGCACTTCATTAAATACGATAGACTCACGTAACTCTACAGGAAGGGTCAATACATTTTCTTCTCCGATAGTTACTGTAGTTGTTTCTGCCCAATTGATCGCACCATTACCTTCACCATCAAAAATGATACTATTTGTAGTGTCGTCAGAGACTTCTACAAATTCACCAGCGGTCCAGATACCAGCAGTAACAGCCACATCTTCACGAGCACTTCCAGCAGCACCCCATTGTACGAAATCAGCTAGAGTATTGGGATCACCAAAACCAGTATTATTGATATATAAGCCTAATCCGGCAGCGGTATTTGGCATTTCATAGGCAACCGATATATAAGCTCCAGGAGCTATATTGGTATTCCCAACAGTTTCCAAATCACCAATACGGCGATATGTGCCAGGGCCAAGACATAAAAAATAATCTGCAGCATCGATAGTGGTATCACCATTATTAAATAATTCAACGCGATCACCCAGGTATTCTACTTCGTTAAGAACTAGAGAAGCATTAGCTTGCTCTTCTTGCTCTTCAAGGATTTGTTCTAGTGCCTGATCATCATCATCAGAACAGGAAGCTAGTGTTAAGGTAGCTAGTAGTGCACTAGCAAAGAATTTAGTTTTGAAATTCAATTTTTTCATTTTTTCTGTATATTTTTTCTTTTTATTAATTCAATTTTTTGTGTCCGGTGTTCTAAACAACGGTGCAAATATGGCACAGCAATAGCCTTGCATTCAATTAAAATATAGTCAAACGGAAAAATTAGGCTTAAAATGGAAAGACCTATAAACAGGGGCTTTGAAGCTATCTTTGTTAATTCAAAGACGGATCTAAAACGGAATATTATGTCTTAAAATGGAAACTTTTAAGGTTATAGTCTATTTGGCTTATAGGTTAATCAATTTCTTTAACTTTTTTGAGGCACCATGGAGGTATAAAAGGTAAATTAGATGGAAAAATCTAGCAATATAACTCAAGTGTTAGGTAGTTCATGTTACCTGCAGATTTTTAATGATTTAGAGTAGTTTTTACATTTTGCATAAGCTCGTCTTCTTCATTATAT
>CAZPTJ010000197.1:0-3709 GCA_964589085.1 uncultured Flavobacteriaceae bacterium
TTTTGCAGTGATTTCAGAACATAATAGATTTTCTACTGCATAATTCGGGTTAAATGCCTTGCAAAAATACTACTCGTTTGAAATTGATAATCATACAACGTTTTTGTAGAAAAGAGCTGGAATACTAATTGAATTATGCGCTACATTAAATGACTCTCATAGAAAAAGCGTATTTTTCATCATCTGGATATATCAAAATGCCTAAACGCACATTTTCAAACGTATAATCAAAAATGTCCAACTACAATCCGCAAACTACCCAAGCCCAGTTAGTGCTGACAACCCAAGATTTAATAGCCGATATGGATTTTCTGATTGATCTTGGTTTTAGACTAGATAAAATTTTTCCGGCAGATGATCCTGCTGTTGCCATGCTCTCAGGATATGGACTCCAACTTGAATTAAATCGAAATGTCACAGGTGTCTCCGCTGTAATTAACCTTATTACTGAGCAGTCCGGACATTTTGACGCCGGCACCTATATGGCGCCTAATGGCACCCGTTTTAATATAGTCGTAAAGACCAGGACGCTCATCACACCCGATACACAGCATAAATTTGAAGTTCGCCCTTTAAATGATAATGACTCCTGGGTCATTGGCAGAGCAGGGATGCTGTATCGCGATCTGATTCCCGATCGTTTGGGAGGGAGCATTATCGCTTCTCACATCCGTATTCCGGAAGGAGGTCCTGTACCCGATATGGTACACTATCATACTATAGGCTTTCAATTAATCTATTGCTATAGCGGTTGGGTCAAACTCGTTTATGAAGATCAGGGATCACCCTTTATTTTGCGTGCAGGAGACTGTGTGACACAACCACCAGAGATCCGTCATCGTGTGTTGGAAGCCTCAGATGGTTTAGAAGTCATCGAGATAGGCGTTCCTGCTGAACATATCACCACCATTGATCATGAGTTAGAACTACCCACACCAGAGCATAAACCGGAACGCGTTTATCACGGTCAGACGTTTTGCCACCATCAGTTACAGAAAGCTGTATGGCAACCCTGGCGAACTCCTGGATTTGAATATCGTGATACTGGTATTTATACTGCTACAGCAGGTGATGCTTCCGTACACATCGCACGACCATTGGTCACCACTACAGAGGCATTATTGCAACACCATACCGATATTCAATTCACCTTTGTGCTAAATGGTGGTGCTCAATTGATCGTTCCAGGACGAGACGCTCAATCGATTAAAAAGGGAGATGCCTTTGTGATCCCACCAGATATGGAATATCGCTTTCGCGAAATTTCCTCCGATCTCGAACTCCTAGAAGTAGCCTTACCCGGACATCTAAGCCCTAATACGAATGGTATAGAACCAAAGAAAATTTGAGACATACGATAAACAAAGAATTATTGATATTGGACTAATGACTAAATGCTAAGTCCTAAAAGCTGAAAAAATGAATACACCTGAACAAACATCAAAAAAATATTGGAAAACCAATCTCAAATACTTGGTGATACTATTGAGTATCTGGTTTGTCGTTTCCTATGGTGCTGGTATCCTGTTTAAGGATGCTTTGGATCAGTTTTATCTGGGAGGTTTTCCGCTTGGATTCTGGTTTGCTCAACAAGGATCCATTTACGTTTTTGTGATTCTCATTTTTGTATATGTCTACCTGATGAATAAACTAGACAAAAAACACGGCTATGATAAAGACTGATAGGCGCTTTAAGCAAAGGTGTCTGAGTATCGTGAGTATAACGAATGATGTATCGAAGACACCCGTTTGGTCATTTCGATACAATTTCGCATCAGCGAAATCACTCAATAACCAGTTTTCTGATGTACAAACGGTGCTCGACAATCTCATTCCCTCATGCCTAACACCTCATACCTAATCCTTATGACTGTACAAACCTGGACCTATATTTTAGTTGGAATCACCTTTGCACTCTATATCGGTATTGCCATCTGGTCAAAAGCCGGATCGACTAAAGAATTTTATGTTGCCGGAGGCGGTGTTTCTCCCTGGGCAAACGGTATGGCAACAGCTGCAGACTGGATGAGTGCAGCTTCCTTTATTTCTATGGCTGGGATTATTTCCTTTGATGGATATGATGGTTCTGTCTATTTGATGGGATGGACGGGAGGTTATGTATTGCTCGCCTTATTACTAGCACCTTATCTTAGAAAGTTTGGAAAATTTACAGTGCCCGATTTCATTGGCGAACGATACTACTCAAAAACAGCACGTGTGGTGGCAGTAGCCTGTGCCATACTCGTTTCCTTTACCTATGTGGCTGGACAAATGAGAGGTGTAGGGTTGGTTTTTTCCCGTTTTCTGGAAGTAGATATTAATACAGGAGTAGTGATCGGGATGGTTATTGTACTCTTTTATGCCGTATTGGGAGGTATGAAAGGGATTACTTATACGCAAGTTGCACAATACTGTGTTCTCATTTTTGCTTTTATGGTGCCCGCAATCTTTATCTCCATACAAATGACTGGAAATCCAGTACCACAATTTGGTATGGGAGATACCGATGCTTCAGGAGCCTATTTGCTGGAAAAGCTCAACGGATTGTCTACTGAACTTGGTTTCGCCGAATATACCCAAGGCTCTAAAACCCGGATCGATATTTTTGCAATTACGTTAGCATTGATGGTCGGAACGGCTGGATTACCTCATGTGATTGTACGTTTCTTTACCGTAAAACGGGTTAAGGATGCCCGTAAGTCGGCAGGGATTGCATTACTATTGATAGCTGTCCTTTATACTTCTGCACCTGCAATAGCTGTATTTGCGCGTACCAATCTGATCAGTACCGTTAACAATAAACCCTATGCCGAGATGCCGCAATGGTTTAAAAACTGGGAAGAAACCGGACTTCTTACTTTTGAAGATAAAAACGGAGATGGACTCATACAATATACTGCCGTAAAAGAGAATACGGTGGTACTTGCAGCAAATGAGCTTACGGTTGATCGTGATATTATGGTGCTGGCTAATCCAGAAATCGCTGATCTTCCTGCCTGGGTCATTGCGCTAGTTGCTGCAGGAGGTCTCGCTGCGGCACTCTCAACGGCTGCAGGCTTATTACTCGTGATTTCTTCATCGGTATCTCATGATCTTATCAAAAAAACATTTAAACCTAATATTTCTGAAAAAGGCGAACTCTGGGCAGCGCGTATTGCTGCAACCGGAGCCGTTGTTGTTGCCGGATATTTCGGGATTGATCCACCCGGTTTTGTAGCCGCAGTGGTTGCCCTTGCTTTTGGTCTCGCAGCCGCTTCCTTTTTTCCTGCCATTGTACTTGGTATTTTTTATAAACGTATGAATAAAGAAGGTGCTATTGCCGGAATGATTGTCGGCATCAGTCTGATGTTATTTTATATGCTCAAATTTAAATTTGGCATTTTTGATGGAGGGAAAGAAGCTGTCGAAGGTCTTAAGGCACACTGGTGGTTTGGGATCTCGCCGGAAGGTTTTGGAAGTATCGCAATGCTTGTTAATTTTGCTGTTGCCCTTATAGTAAATCGTCTTACCCCAGAGCCGCCACAAGAAGTACAAGCTATTGTGGAGGATATCAGAATCCCTAGTGGTGCTGGAGAAGCAACGGCTCATTAAATTTCCGCGAAAGCGAAAATCTCTTTTGGCACGTGAATCGTTATGCTGTAAAGTAAACAAACCTTAACCCACATATTTAAGCAATAAATCCAACAGTTTTTCAGTCTTATAGGGTTTG
>CAZPTJ010000197.1:3809-6176 GCA_964589085.1 uncultured Flavobacteriaceae bacterium
TTAACCCACATATTTAAGCAATAAATCCAACAGTTTTTCAGTCTTATAGGGTTTGATAATGGCGTCACTAATGCCAAAGGACGCAAAATCCTTTTCAGGATCATTAGAGTTGACGGCTGTTAAAGCAATAATAGGGGTATTAATATTGCGTTTTCTCAGTTCTTTGCTAGAATCCAAACCATTCATAACCGGCATATTGACATCCATAAGAATAATGTCAAAGTTCTGTAATTCGGCTTGTTCAATAGCTTCCAGACCATTATTGACAGTTTGGTGTTGTATACCGTACTGCTCCAATACTTTTTGGGTGACCAGTTGGTTGATCTTATTGTCATCAACGATGAGAATATTTTTCTGTTCCAGTTTTTCGTAAGAGATGTCTGGAGTTATGGTTTGCAGATCACTCTCCAATCCTATTTCAAGAGGCAGTGTAAATGAAAAGGAAGTTCCCTTACCATAGCTACTGTCAAAATGAAGTTGGCCTCCTAGTATTTTGACTATTTTATTGACAATGGGGAGTCCAAGCCCCGTTCCTTCATATTCACTGGAATTGGTAACTTGGGCAAATTCATCAAAAATCCTGCTTTGTTGTTCTTTTGGAATACCAATACCTGTATCTCGTATTACAAACTGTAATTGTACGTTTTCGGAGCCTTGCTCCACTGCATGAATGTTTATGACTATCGTGCCGTCTTGCGTAAATTTACTGGCATTACTCACCAGATTCATAAGAACCTGTGAGATTTTCATTTGATCTCCTGAAAGCACCAATGGGACTTTGGAATCTATATGTACATTTACCGTATTGTTGTTTTGTTGATTGATAAACTCAAAAGATTGTAGGATGGAATGAATGAGGTTTTCCAGTTTGAAATATTCTTTTTTAATTTCCTTTCCAGTTTCGGACTCCAGTTTATTCAATTGTAATACGTCATTGATAAGGGATAACAGATAATCTGCCGAAAATTTAAGAGAATTAAGATTTTCCAGATGTTCCTGAAGTTTAGGGTTTTTAATTAACACTGAGGTTAACCCAATAATACCGTAGAGAGGTGTACGAAGCTCATGGCTTATGGTAGAAAGGAACTTGGTTTTGACCTGGGTCAATTTTTCTGAACTTTCCTTTGCCGATAGATATTGCTGGTTTTTCAATTTAAGGTCTTTCATAAGCTTGAACCGCTTACGACGAATATAAAGGAGGAATCCTATAAAAAACAGTAATATAAAACCGGAGATGAGGGCAAAAATGGAGAGTAGTCTACTTTTTGAGGCGGTTTGTTCTGCAAGTTCTTTTTCCAGTTGTGACGCTTTTAATTTTTGTTCCACCTTATCCAGATTGAACTTTGAACGTGCAATTTGTTGTTGTCTTATTTTTTCGTCTTCATAACGCTCGTCTCTTAAAGAATCATATTGCTTGCGGATGCCGTTGAGTTTTTCAAACTGTGCGGTGTTATCGTAAACCTCAATAAGGTATTTCAGATTTTTAAAATAAGTTTCTTCCTGATATTTTCCTATACCCAAATGCATGGACCGTAATAGGAAATCTTCTGCAGCGTTATAACGTGCTTGTTGCGAAAAAATAACGCCTTGGACATAATAGACTGTAGCTAGATATTCATCCTTGCGATCTTCAAAATCGTGAAGTGCCATAGGCAGTGCTCTATCAACGTGATATTGCGCTTTTTCTGATTGATTAATGCCTATGTATAATTCTGACAGATTGTTTTCTGCTATAAAAATATAGTTTTTGTTTTGTATGGCTTCTCCCATTCTTAGCGCATCTTTAAAATGCATAATGGCATGTTCGGGATCTTCTTTAATATAAGTGTTGCCTAGATTGATGTAAGCATCTATGAGAGAAACAGTATCCTTAGCTTTTTTAGAAGTTTCCAATGCATCATGAAACAGATCACTTGCTTTATCAATATCATCTATTTGTACAAAGGCATTACCCAAAACGGTGCGTAAACGACGTTCGTACAATGTGTTTTCTGATTGTTGTGCGGCCTTAATAAGTACAGTTGCTTGCTCGATTACTTTATCATAGTTTGCCTCATAAAAATGATCTCGCACAATTGCATAGAGCGTATCTAGTTGTGCTTCTGTATATCGTATGGGATTTGCATCAGATGATATCACCTGATCCTCCTGACTTAGGATAGAATAGGGGAATAGGCAACTGAGAATAATAAGTATATAGATTATTCTGTTCATAATTCGAATTCGGGACCCGAAATATAACTAATTTATCTTTAATAAGATAGTGGGCTTTCTAAATGACGTTATGAAAATAATCATAATCATTATGATTATTTTCATAATTTAATAATAACTTCCTATTTTCTAGGGTATCGCAATGCATTTGCT
>CAZPTJ010000198.1:0-6128 GCA_964589085.1 uncultured Flavobacteriaceae bacterium
ATATAGAGGATATGAAAAAAGACTGTATTCCGAGAAGCTTTCTTAACGATCATGTACATTTCAATACTTTGGGATACGAAGCCACCGGAAAATTTTTGGCTAAGGTTATTAGAAAAAAAGGATGGATTGATTAGTTTTAGCACTTGAAGTATCAGAATTTAAATACCTATACAACACCTAAGGACTTCCGTGGAAGATCAAAGTTAACCGTTCAACTATGGTGGATGGTTCAATCCCTTCTTTTTAAAGCTTCACCCCAGTTTTTATATGGATGGAGACGGTTTTTATTGCGCCTTTTTGGCGCAAAGATCGGAAAACATGTAATACTTCGACCAAGTATAACCGTTACTTATCCATGGAAATTGACTATAGGTGATTATAGCTGGATTGGGGATGATGTTGTATTATATACTTTAGGCGAAATTGAAATTGGTAATCATGCAGTAATATCACAAAAGAGTTATTTGTGTACAGGTTCACATGACTATACATCTTCGTCTTTTGAAATTTATGCTAAGAAAATAAGTATCGGATCAAAATGTTGGCTGGCAACAGATGTATACGTAGCTCCTGACTGCACCATTGGAGAAGGAACAGTTATTGGGGCAAGAAGTAGCGTATTTAATGATTTACCCTCCAATAAAATTTGTGTAGGCTCACCTGCAAAACCTTTAAAAAACAGAGTTTAATTTTCAAATCAAACATTTAGGGTCATTATATAACAATTAATGATACGAATAACTTTTGACCAATAGAATACAATCTCCTTAGAGCGTTAAAGGCGCAAATTTAAGATTATTTAGACTTATCCAATACGATTAATTCATACCTTTAAAGTGTAGGGGGTATGATTATTAATAGCATATCTTCTTTTTATTAGTAATTATATAATTTTTTAAAACAAACTTAATTATGAGAAAATTAATTAGGTTGCTTTTGCTATTTGCATTAGTGACAAAAGTGGCTATTCTGGAAGCTCAAGAAAGTCCTCCAAACCTAGATTTAAAGGCAATTGAGACAGTCGTGGAAGGTGATATTGCTGTTCCTGTTGCAAGAATGACAGAAAAAGAACGGTTTGAATTGAAAAAACCAGAAATCGGAACACTGGTGTATCAAACCGATAATTTATCAGGGTTATACTATTATGCTCGTGATGGGTGGAATTCTATTTCTGGAGATAACAAAATGCTGCTTGCTTCATCGGTTTGTCCTAAAGTAACGGTGGTAGATACTGTGGAAGACTTGACAGATCTCTTCGAGAGCTGTGGTCAAGATGTAACAACAGCAATAGTATTAGGCTATCATGTAAAGCATGATGGAGGCGGAGGTGTTTTTGCCTATAATGCGAGTAGAGATGGAGAAACAGATGATGGTTTAGTATTTGACGGTTGGGAACGTACTCTTGTTGATCGTTCTATTAATGTAAAATGGTTTGGTGCTGAGTCAGCCCGACCCGGAGATTATCCACCTGATTTGGTATTAAGGAATAATACAGCTTTTCAAAAAGCGTTATTGGCCGTACAGGAAAACTTACAATCAGGTCCTTCAAGTACTTTATTTACCAATACTGCTACCTTAGGCGTTTTTATTCCTTCCGGAGAATATGCATTGGGCGCAAATGGATTATTTAATGGAATTGATAATGGTCCGGGGAATAATGATCCAGATGAGTTTGATGTCGTAACACGTAATATCACCTATTTTTCAGATGGGAATGCAATACTCGCTTTTACGAATACAGGGACAAATGAATATGCCTTTAGAAATGATAATGTAGGTTCGTTTATAACCTTTAGAAACATCACTTTTGTTGGAACTTCCCCACTTACAAATTTTATGCTTTCAAATTCTGAGGGCAATGTCCATGATTATTATTTTGATCGATGTGCTTTTAAAGGGTTTTTCAATAGAATTTTTACCGTAAGAGGATCGCCTAACGCTGTTAATAATTCAGAATGGGGATTCTTTAAATGTTTCTTCCTAGCACCCACCAATGTAATTCTTGATATAGAAGACTCTGATCAGTTTTCAAATTATTGGTTCGATCAGACTAAATTTTGGATGGCTGGGAATAGCCGTGTATTAAGAGCAGATAAAGGAGGCCATTTTAAATTTGTGAATTGTGACTGGTCAGGAATAGAACCAGATGAGGAAACTTATTTATTTGAACTCAATAATGATGAGGATGATAATTTTGGAACCAATGATTTTAGAATTGTAAATGGTCGCTTTGAGATGAAAACTCCAGAGGCTCGCGTAATGAAAAGTAATTGGAATAGCGGAAATATTGAAATCTCAGCAGATTTTGGATCTCAGGTATTTCAATCTTTTTTTCAAAATAATATTGATGATATAAAACATTTTGAATTTAATCTTAAGCAAAATAGCAGTGTTAATATTTCTTTTGATAATTCGGTAATGATGGGATATCATGAATATACTTATAGAGACAATTCTTTTGAAGGCACAGCACGTGCATCATATAAGAATTGCTCCTTCCCGGTGCGGAACAAATTAGATGGATTTATTAGAATAGATGAAAATGGACATTTTAATAAAAGTGGTATTTCATTTATAGAAATTGAGAATGCCGTATTTAGTAATTTATTTAAAAATGGCGGAATTAGTAATTTAGAGATACCATCGGTTCATTATTTACCTACATATAGTAATAGAGGTTTAAAGAAAAAGATATTTAAAATAGGTGACGCAGCAAGAGGAATAGGTCCTGGCCCTGGAGATCGGTTTATAGTAAATTTCCCAGAAGAAGCAGAATCTATTATTACTAAGATAAAATGGATATTGCCGCCAAATGGAGGAGCTGAATTTGAACGTGTTCGATATATTTTAGAGGATTTAGACGGTAATGACATTGCTACTGCAACAGTGTTTATAGAAGAGGGGATTAACTCTGAACGAAGTGTTTTTGTTAATGTTAAAGATTTACCCCAAGGAAAACTTGTCCTAAGAGCTAGGGGGCTTTCTGACCCTTCTTTTTTTGGAAGGCACAATCTTTTGTGTCAAATCGAATATTTTTAAGAGACTGATCTTTTGAAAAATATCTTTATCTATTTGGGATTACCCAATGATAGATAAACAGAACAATAACAAATATGATAATATTTAAAAATATAATTATGAAAAAAAAGATTTTAATAATACTTCTGTTATATATAACAGGCATTTCGCTTGATGCTCAGGAAACCCCTGAGAGTATTAATTTAGATAAGATTAATTCTACAGTAAGTGAAAGAGTTATTACACCACTTGCTAGAGTTACTGAAAAAGAACGATTTGCGATAAAAAATCCAGAAGTAGGAATATTGTTATATCAAACAGATAATCTTTCCGGATTATACTCTTATACTGCAGAGGGTTGGATCGCTATATCTGTTGGAAATAAGGATTTACTAAGCGCATCAATTTGCCCAAAAGTGACAACAGTAGATACGGTTTCAGATTTGACGGGTCTTTTTGAGAGCTGTGGACAAGATGTAACCACAGCCATTGTATTGGGATATCATGAAAAAAATGATGGTGGTGGAGGTGTTTTTGCCTATAATGCGAGTAGAGATGGAGAGACGGATGATGGTTTGGTATTTGATGGTTGGGAACGTACACTTGTTCATCGCTCACTTAATGTAAAGTGGTTTGGCGCAAAAGCAAATGTTCCAGGAGCATATACGGCAGATTTGGTTGCCAATAATAATGCAGCTTTTCAAAAAACTTTATTGGCCTTACAAGAAACAGGCCTGCAATCAGGTCCTTCTGGTAATTTGTTTTCTAATACAGCCATCTTAGGTATTTTTATTCCTTCAGGAGAATATGCATTAGGCGCAAATGGATTATTTAATGGGATTGATAACGGATCGGTAGATGATCCTCTTTTATTTGACGTAGTAACGCGAAGTATTACTTATTTCTCGGATGGAAATGCAATTTTGGCATTTACCAATACTGGAGAAAATGAATACGCTTTTAAAAATGATAATGTAGGTCAAGAGATAACATTCAGAGATATCACCTTTGTAGGGGTATCGCCTGCCACAAATTTTGTTTTTTCTGATGCTCAGGCAAATGCACAGGATTATTTTTTTGATCGCTGTACGTTTAGAGGAAGTTTTAATCGTGTATTTACTATTAGGGGTGGTCCTAATGGGAATTTAAATTCGGAATGGGGATTCCGCAAATGTGCATTTTTTAATTCAGCATCGGTGATTTTAGATATTAGTGATTCCGATCAATTTTTAAATTATTGGTTTGATCAAACCAAATTCTGGATGACAGGAAATAGTCGTGTGTTGCGTGCAGATAATGGAGGGCATTTTAAATTTGTGAATTGTGACTGGTCAAGGTTTGCACCTACAGAAGAGACTTATTTATTTGAATTGACAGATGATTTAAGCAATTTCGGGGTTAATGATTTTAGAATTATAAATGGTCGTTTTGAGATGCAAACCGAGCATGCACGTGTTTTAAAAAGCAATTGGAATATGGGAAATATTGAGATTTCAGCAGATTTTGGTCAAGCAATAAATCGACCATTTTTTCGGAATAATGTCAATGGGGTAAAACATTTTGAATTTAACCTTAAACGAAATAGTAGCGTTAATATATCCTTTAATAATTCAGTGATGATGGGATATCATGAATATACGTATAACAGTAATACTTTTGAGGGAACAGCTCGAGCCTTGTATAAAAACTGTTCGTTCCCTGTTAGAAATCAATTAGATGGATTTATAAGGATTGATGAAAATGGTCATTTTAATAGAAGTGGTATTTCGTTTATTGAGGTAGAAAATGCAATTTTTAATGATCTTACAGCACCACCTTTTACAAACAATTTTAATCTAGAAATACCATCGGTACATTATTTGCCAGTTTTTAGTAATAGAGGTTTAAAACAAAAATATTTTAAAATAGGACATCCTGCTAGAGGAGGCAATCCGACAGGTAATCAAAGATTCATATTAAATTTCCCTGAAGAGGCAGGGTCAGTGATTACTAAGGTAACCTGGTTACTGCCCGAGGGACGATTAACTTCATTTAACAATGCTACATTTATTTTAGAAGATTTAAATGGAAATGATATTGCTACTGTTAATGGACGACTAAGAGACGGTTATAATGAGGAAGATCGTGTCTTTGTTAATGTTAGAAACTTACCAGAAGGAAAACTCGTATTACGGGCTGCTAATGCTAATCAAACGGCACCTGAGTTCTTTTGTCTAATAGAATATTTCTAAATATTTAATCTATTAGAATTCCTCGAGGCTCTGCCTCGGGGTCTTTAGAGGAAAGTTTGAAAACGGATGGTTTTCATAAAACTAAAAATAGATTTTTTTCCTCTGGATACCTCGATGGCTCTGCCTCGGAGTAGTTCATTGAGATATAATAGCAAAATCGGGTAAACGCTCGATTTTGCTTTTTAACCCAAAAAATAGCTTGAAGATTTAGTATTAAAATCATTTCTTTGCTTTCCAAAGGGATTGACTGATTGAACACACGTAAACACATTACCTTTATTGGGCTTAATTTTTATCCTGAGAACACAGCTATTGGCCTCTATTCTTCGCAACTAGTGGCATTCTTAGAAGAACAAGGATATGATATAAGTGTCATCACCGCTTTCCCGTATTATCCACATTGGGAAATTGCAGCAGCATACAGGAATAAACCTAAATTTTTTAGTGAGCAAAAAGGGAATACAACACTATTTAGGTATAAACAGTATACACCTAAGAAACCTACCTTTCTTAAACGCGTTTTTCACATTATCGACTTTACTATAGGCTCTTATTTTAATCTTCGTAAAATAAAGAAGAGTGATCTGGTTATTGCCATTATTCCATTTACCAGTGCTGCTTTCTTGGGAGGAATAGCAAAACGACGCTTTAAAGCCAAGCTGTGGATTCACATTCAGGATTTTGAGTTTGACGCTGCCTTCCAGTCTGGTTTAATGCAGTCTGAAAAAGAACAAAAGAGCATAATTTATAAATTACTGATGCGACTGGAACGTCGTATACTAAATAAAGCAGATAGCGTAAGTACGATAAGTCAATCTATGATGCAAATGCTTTCGCAAAAGACAAAACAACCGACTTATTTCCTTCCTAATTGGGTAA
>CAZPTJ010000199.1:0-6113 GCA_964589085.1 uncultured Flavobacteriaceae bacterium
ATCGATAAGATGATCTGGCACTTTACGATAGGTTAATAATTGTAAAGCAACAGTATCTCGACCACTCGTTAAGGAACGAAGATCATTATGTTGTTAGGGCTATAGCTATGGTGTCACCATAGCTATAGCCGCATTTGTTTTCTTAAGGAGTATATCTCCTGTTGCAATTTGAAACACCATTTGCTGTACAGTTATACCCATCATAATCCCATCATCTTTCAGAATAGACAGACATGCTTCTTTACTTTTAGGAGTATTTGCAGTCAATAATTGTTCTGTTCGCTCGTAACGACTACAGGAAGTGTTTTGCAATATATTGTCTTCCTGAACCTCGTTAGTGAGTACTTTATAATCATTGGTTACCACAATGGAAGAGGTGTTCGTTTTTCTAGTAGCATACCGCGATGGTGTGCGTTCAATAACAACTTTTTCTTCTTCTTGAACTCCGGAAAGCAAGATTAGACTATCACTCATTAATGCCGCGCTTTCCAACATGTTTATAGCATCATCAAAAGTTTGCGCATGGGTTAAGGTATCCCGTAATACAAAGGTTACGGGGCTAGCCAGTTGTGGCATATCTGTACTAGATACGGCATTTAAAGTCAATGCAAATGCATTGGGCTTAATACCGGATAATGCACCGATAAATCCAGGCCATCCTATGGTTTTAAAACAGCTTTTTCCTCCTTTTTGAAAATCAAAGATCATACTGTACTCGCTTAATATATTGTTTTCTGTATGCCAGTCCAGATTTCGAGCGTGAAACATTTGACCATCATTATAGGTCGCAAATGCCGTACACCCAAAATAGAATTTTAATAGATCATAATATAGATTTGCCAGCAGTATCTGATCTTCTGAAAAATCTGAAATAGTTGCCAGACCTTCAATTTCTTTTAAGTATTGCGGTGCAATAAGTAAAGATTTATAGGTGCTGATCCCAGTGATCATGAGATCTGCTCCGGCAAAATCCTTTAAATAACAACTTAAGAGTTCGTCCATTTCCTTTTTATAAGGACGCAGAGTCTCCCACCGTCGCTCTGGAGCGAGGTCAAGATTAATTATATGTGTGTTCATTGTTTTAAATTTTAAAGAGTTACCCGTTGTATCAAAAGGAATATACAATCCAGTTTATCCACCCCTACACGGAAGTTTAGGATTGCCCTTTATAAACGATACATACGGGTAACATGAGTTTCTTACTCCCTTTTGGCGAAAGGAGGTGTCCAGTCCTTTTGAAGGATGATGGTCTTCACTTCTTCATATGATAATGGATAGAAGTTGTGACAATCAACACCAACGTCAAAGGAGCGGGATTTTGGATTATCAGGTAAACTACCATGTGAGTGACCGTAGAGATGCCAGGTGCCTCTGAAGGATGATCGCCATACACGCATTGCGTAATGGAATACTATGATCTTCTGTCGGCCGTTGGGCGCATCTTCATCGGGAACACTTAGTTCATGATAATCTTTGATCCACTCAAAGCGCTTCGGATAACTAAGGGCACCTTTTTCATGGTTGCCTTTAATCAAATGAATCTTGCCATTAAGGCGATCCAGGATCTCACGGGTACGTTCTGGTGTTGTGCCCATAGCGACATCACCCAGATGATACACGGTATCACGCTTACCCACTTTGCTGTTCCATCGGGTAATGAGTTCTTCATCCATTTCCTCAACGCTTTCAAAAGGGCGTTCACTGTATGTTATAATGTTTTTATGACCAAAATGATGGTCTGATGTAAAATATATGTTGTTCATTTTATGTTTTATTTGAAGTGATCATTTTTCTGTCAGTCTGAGGACTTCGACAAGCTCAGTGTGACACCTATCAAAAACTTTTAATTTTTAGTTTGACAAGTGTCATGGTGAGCCTGTCGAACCACTCCCCGTGACATTCATATTATTTTATAGATCACTTTTTAATTATATTGTATTTGTTTTATTGTGGCATTGTTACTAGCTCCTCACGATCCAACGGATCGATATTGTATTTGAGCAATTGAACTGCTGCCTGCACTGCCCAGCATTTATCACTGGAATGTATGTTGCTATACAATCCAAGTAAGAATACGGGATCTACGATGATCCATCCTTTGACCATACGACTTGGAATTTCTGCTTGCACAAAAAAGTCAATTGTAATTCTAAAGAGGTAACCTCCTGCTTCTTCGACTTTTTCATAACGTCTGAATTGCTCTTTGCTAGGCAAATGATCATAGCGTGTCCATACTTTTTGGAATCCGCGTTCCTGTAAAATATACATTACTGCAGCTATATTTTGCGGTGCAACAAAGAGATCAATGTCTTTATGATCATGTGCGTGCTTGTATTCCTGATGTCCTTCTGGCGATAAAAAGTGCCAGGCCCATCCTCCTGATAGTACGACGAGTGCTCTTAGGAATTCTAATTCCCTTAATGCGTACTCAATTCTATAGTCGGGCCACAGTTCTCCATATCGCTTTCTGTTATGTGGTGCTCCCATAATTTTTATTTTTTATTTGATTTTTCCTTAGAAGAAGACTTCTTTTTCTTTTTGGACTTTTTCTTCTTTGGTATTTTATTTTTAATTCGACTTTTTTCAGTATCCAGTTCATTGATGAAATAGGAGTTGTAAGCAAAAACTTTGGCTTCTTTTAGCAATGCTAAAGCAGCCTTATACTCCTTTCTTTGTTCACTAAGAATGGCTTTTTTAAGGTACAAGACTGCTTTATCTGTTCCTTTAACCGTTAATGCGAAGTCTATTAATTTTTCAGCTTCTGCATAGTCCTCATTCCATAGTAATACATTGATGTATTTTGGATAGATGTTAATGGCATGAATATCTTCTGCTAGTGCTTTTTCATAATAGGTTTTCGCCATTTCATAGTCTCCCAGTTGTTCAGCATATACACGTCCCATTAGACATAGAGCAACTACATTTTTTTCATCATAAGACAAGGCGTAGTTTAAAGACTCTATGGTTTCTTCAAGGTTATAAGGATATGCATCCAATGCCTGGAATACGTATTTATCTATTAATTGTCCCATTGTTGTTTTCTTAAATCGTTTTTTAATTGCTGACGTTTTGATTTATAATCCTTCTTCTTTTTTTGAGACTTAAAATCACTGCCTTTAAATACTCGAACGGGGTTTCCGCGTTGTACGGTCCAGTGGTTTTCCCATTGTTGTACTTCCTGTTCTTTGTGTTGTTCCAAGTAGTTCGCTTTTACTTTTTCGCGTAAGCGTGCTACGGCAAGTTTTCTATTTTGATGTTGTGATCTACTGTCCATCGCTACTACCTGAATCCCTGTGGGGAGATGTGTAGCTCGAATGGCCGAATTCACCTTATTTACATGTTGTCCTCCAGGTCCGGAACTACGCATCGCTTGAAACTGTATATCCTGATCATTAATCTGTTGCTTCTGTACATTTTCCAATTCATAGATGCCCACAAACCAGTTTTTTCGCTTGTGATATTTTCTGAATGTGGAGGTACCAATCCATTGCACGGTGCCGAGCCAATTACTTAAAAAAGGACTTAATTTTTTGCTTTGTACGCGAACAGAAGCAGAACGCAGAGTGCCGTTTTCAAGTCCTGATTCCCGATGTATTACTTCATAGGAGATGTTATTGTTTTTTAACTCCTCGATAAATCGTTTAAGGACTTGCGCCAATACCCAGCAGCATTCTGCCGGCCCTGTACCGGCAGTAAACTGTATATATCGATATGTAACTTCTTTTGTCTTCATTTTAATGATCCATACGTACAATCTTAGGAGCAAATGTGCCGATGACTTCGACTAATTCCTGCTGATTGCGCATTACTTTGTTTATGTCTTTATACGCCATAGGCGCTTCATCAATACCTCCACCTATCAGGCTCACTTCATGCTGTTTCAATGCCTTTTTGATATCACTGCGTGTAAATTTTTCTTTACACTTTCTTCTGGAATGCACACGTCCTGCACCGTGAGAAGCCGATTGTAAGCTGGCCGGATTCCCCAAACCTTTTACAATATATCCTGGGGCTGTCATGGAACCGGGGATAATTCCCAATGCTCCTTTGGCCGCCGGAGTAGCTCCTTTGCGATGTACAATACATTCGGTACCATTGAGGTCTTGTTTCCAGGCAAAATTGTGATGGTTCTCAATTTTTGCTATAGCCCGTGAACCGATGAGTTTTGCCAAACGTGCATGAATATTATCGTGACATGCCTGAGCATAGTCTCCTGCGAGATTCATCGCCAGCCAATACTCCTGTCCATCATGCGTATCCAGATCCAACCACGCCAGTTGTTGTACGTGTTTGGGTAAAGGACACTGCTTTGTGGCCAGATAGGTATAATGCTTTGCAATATTGGCACCTAACCCACGTGAACCGCTATGCGAGAGAATACCGAGGTAATCTCCGGGCTTTAATCCCCATTCATTTTCTGGATCAGTAATGGTAACACTGCCAAACTCTACAAAGTGATTTCCACCACCAGACGTTCCCAGCTGTTTATAAGCTTTATCTTTTAATCGTCTCACTAAGGGAATGTCTTTAAATTCCGAGCGTGAAAAGATCTCATGATCATGCTTGACCTTATGGGTTTCATACATCCCAAACTTGGTATGTTCTGAAAGGATATTCATCAATTTATGTTTCTGTCCTTTCAAATGTGATACGGCCATAGGATATATGGTTAAACACATACGACAACCGATGTCAACACCTACACCATAGGGAATGACTGCACCTTTTGTAGCCAGCACACCTCCGATAGGTAAACCATAACCGCTATGTGCGTCTGGCATTAATGCTCCCGCAACTGCGACAGGTAATTTTAATGCATCGTATAACTGATACTTCGCCTGCTCATCAATCTCATTTTCGCCATAAATCTCAAAAGGTGCTCTTGTGCTATTGAGAGCGTGTCTTTTGACTTCTACAGGCTTGACCAAACTTTCTGCAATCTTGCCCCAAACACCATCTCCTTGATAGGCTTCAGGAGTTGCAAGTACGGCTGCTGCCTGTTCCAGGATTTTCTCTTTCTTGACACGCTTGTGATAGCGATTGATCTGTCCCAGTGTGATATTGATACTATTGTTCTTTGGAAAGCCTAATTTGATTAGGTCTTTTCCGCTTAATTTCTTTCCCATGATTTTATCTTAATAGCAAGTATGGGTATTACTTACCAGTTATAACTTATTTCGGAGAGAGGGGATAGATACTATCCTGGATTGCTTTGCTTTTAAGTGCTTTTTATCTCAAAAGTGTACAATAAAAAAGTCCGAAACTTTCTGGGCTTCGGACTTCATTATATTGGGTTCACGACGGTGAACTATATATCATAGGAGTCTCGAAGCAAGTATTCCTTTAGGACGTGTCCTGGAGAAATACTGTATGTTGTTTTAAAATCAAACATTGACTTCGTTTTTAATAGTCATAGGTTTTGTTTACGTATTAAAAACCTATAGGGTTAAACAATTTTGTATTGCAATTGCGTTGCAAAGGTGAAACGCTTTTTTGAATTATGCAAATAAAAATTCAATTTAATTAATTGATTGTTAGTTAGTTAAAATAAAATAGAGATAAGTTGTCCCTGCTCGCTTTACGCGAAAATCACCGGTTTTTTACAACCTGCTTAGGATCTTGGACTTACTGTTGTTCATCCGTTTTTTATGGTTCTTGACTTTTTATGCATCGTGCGTTTTATTTTTTTTGAAAAATGTCACCTAGGATAACATCCGATGGACCATATTGGTCTCTAAATAAGAAAAGCGCCCAGTTTCCTGGACGCTTTTGCACTATGTTTTTAAAGTCTTTCTACCCCAATTAGGATTTCCTTGCTGCATATGCTGCGTCCGTTTTATGTGAATGAAACCTTGTCATAGGCTAACTTTTATATTTTCTGTTTTTATTATGAATTCGTCTTTAGTATTTATTATGAGCTACAAAATAATCATCATGCACTCATATTTTACTTTTTTATCACTTCGTAGCGCTGCAATGAAGTTCAAAAAAAATCTTCATCTGAGTACAAAAGCATCATTTTTCGCATGCATAAAAACACTTAAGATGAATTCAGGTACAAATATGCGTCCATTTTATGACAAGTTCCAAATGTTGGAAGTAATTTAGGATTG
>CAZPTJ010000200.1:0-1117 GCA_964589085.1 uncultured Flavobacteriaceae bacterium
CTTTCCTTCAATTTATTCCTACCTTTCGATTCTTAAAATAAATGGCATTTATGAACAGCATCATCTCTTTATTTGGAACGACCTATCCCATTATTCAGGGTGGCATGATCTGGAATAGTGGCTGGCGATTAGCCAGTGCGGTAAGTAATGCCGGAGGTCTGGGTTTAATAGGAGCAGGGTCTATGTATCCTGATGTTTTACTGGAACATATCCAAAAGTGTAAAGCGGCTACAGATAAACCTTTTGGGGTGAATGTACCCATGTTATATCCCAATATCGAAGAGATTATCAAGATCATTATTGATGAAGGTGTAAAAATAGTTTTTACCAGTGCTGGAAATCCTAAAACCTGGACAACCCATTTAAAGGAACAAGGAATTATTGTAGTCCATGTGGTGAGCAGTGTCAAATTTGCTTTAAAAGCACAAGAGGCTGGAGTCGATGCGGTAGTTGCCGAAGGATTTGAAGCCGGAGGACATAATGGGAGAGAAGAGACCACCACACTGACTTTAATTCCTATGGTCAAGGAACAATTATCCATTCCGTTGATTGCTGCGGGAGGTATTGCGACAGGCAGAGGGATGCTTGCGGCGATGACACTAGGTGCTGATGGTGTTCAACTCGGAAGCCGTTTTGTGGCTAGTGAAGAATCCAGTGCGCATCAAGCCTTTAAAGACGTAGTGGTCGATGCCAAAGAAGGTGATACGATACTAACCTTAAAAGAGCTCGCTCCTGTACGCTTGATTAAAAACGAATTCTACCAGCAAGTTGCGGCACTCTATAAGCAAGGGCCTACGGTAGATGAATTAAAAAACCTATTAGGTCGCGCCCGTGCAAAACGAGGCATGTTTGAAGGCGATCTGATGGAAGGCGAACTCGAAATCGGACAGATCTCTGGATTGATTCATGAGATTAAGCCTGCTAAAACGATAATCAACGAACTAATTACTGAATATCAGGAAGCGCTACAGGAAATGCAGCGTTTTTCGAGCTATCGCTAAAGCGTTTTTGAGGATTACTGTGGCTCTTTAGAAAATTTTCATATTACAGTATATATTTAATGATTATTTTCTTAATTTCAAGAAACGTATATTTTAGAATGTAGAATGTAGAATGT
>CAZPTJ010000200.1:1217-6105 GCA_964589085.1 uncultured Flavobacteriaceae bacterium
TAGAATGTAGAATGTAGAATGTTGGAACTTGAGTTTTGGAATTTGTGATTTGAATCTTGTCATTTCCGTTGTAGTTCTACCTTATATACTTCCCGCCCTAATTGCGCCAAAAATGGAATCCCTACCGTATCATATTCATATGTATCATCATTAAAGACACCATTTTTATTGACCAATATCGTTGCCGAAAGTAAAAATTCAACGCCCATCTTTTCATCAATGATATAAGCCGTTTCCGTAAGCGTACCATAAGCATAACCAACCTTATTATAAATCTTGATGTGATCTGGAATACGATCTTGTGTATCGCCATACAAAAAGAACTTAACGTAACTGTCATAATAGGTGGTTTCATCATACCCCTGTTTTCTTGGTGGTGTTGACATCGCTTGTAACAAACAATGACGATCAGCATCCGTCAGGTCAAACTGTTGTTCTTTTAAAAACGTTTCAGGAAAGAACAACCGTTTCATCAACTCATGTTGTGTCTGGAGCGGAAAATAGTTTTTTTGACTAAAGTCAAAAGGTGCGTTTACAAGATTACCATCGTATTGATAACCGTTCCCTTTTTGGAGATATTCCAGTTCCAGAGGTGTGATACTCTGATCAAACTGCCCTTTAAACAGTGTCTCCTCGGGCGTTTCCCCTTCCCAACGAAATAAGATGGAAGAACGTAACGAATCATTGGCATTAGGAGTAGAAAGCCGGTGGGCGATACGTGCAGCAGGAAGGCCTTTTTCCCGTAAGCGTGTATTTATATAATCACGTCCCATAAATTCATACAGTCGGTTATACGCTTCATTGTCACTTACCGCAAAAATCTGGCGGATATCATCGGCAATGGTATGCGTGATCGTATCATTGGCAATAATATAAGGCGTATCGATATGGATATATGGTTCCTGTTGTATATATTCCAAAGCGAGTAGGGCAGTAGGCAGTTTTACCGTACTTGCTGGATAGAAATAATGTTGATCGTCCTGTTTATAGTTATAATCAATAAACTGTACGTGTCCTTTGGCATTACGGTCAATCTGCGTATAAATAAGTTGCAGTTCATGAGACTCCTCGTTGGACATCACTTTTGTGATATGTGGGTTATCCGACCGTAAAATATTTTCTAATGGATCGGGATAGGAACAGCTGTTGTAAAGGATAAAACAATAGCAATAATATACAAGGGTTTTCCATCGCATCCTTAAAAATACGCATTAATAATCAGTAAGCCTTATTGTCCCTGACCTCTATATTTTTTGCCTGACTTTAATTTTTTATACCCTTCAAAATAAAACAATAAAGAAATGCTTTTACCATTTTTAATGACAAAATGTAAATGGGGTCGTGTAGAAAAACCCGTATGTCCGGAATACCCTATGAGTTGACCTCGTTCCACACGGTCACCTTCAGAGACCTTAACACCTTTATGATCCAGATGCAGATATTGCGCCATAGTACCATCATCATGAGTGATAACAATATAATTAGCCTTACCCATAAAATCACGCCCTCCATGTTCCGTAAATTGATCTTCGGTTCCAGAAACGATACCCTCACGTGCTGCCAAAATGGGAGTTCCAATAGGCATATCAAAATCAATGGCATATTTTGAAGTCGGTAAACGATGACTGAACTTCCCGTTAAAGGATTGAATCACTTCATATTTACGTTTTTTGGAGTATGGGATATGATAAGGATAATCTTTACTATGTGTTGCTCTTGGATCTGCCGTCTTAAAAGACATATCTACATAGGTTTTTATATTAAAACCTGTAGTATCGGGCACGAGTGATTTAGGTATAACGGCAATGGTAAGTACCGTATCCTGTGGCGCTACAAAACCATATTCTTTAAAACGTACCTGATCTCCTAGTGAATCTATAGCTGCTGCTTCAAACCAAATCTTTCCAGCGCGATAATTGGCAATGTCCAGATATAAAGAATCACCTTCATAAGTTTTTAGAAGTTCAAGATTTTGCCCATAACACAAAGAAGAGAGCAGTAATACAACTAGTAATCGCATAGTGTCTATTTTATTCTAATAGATATAAAATGGGAACTAATGTTACAAAAAAAGCCGATAAGATATCGGCTTTTGGTATTAGACTGTCTCGTTTTCCAGCTTTTTTAAAGGAATTTGATTGTGTAGCAAATCATCAAAAGTTTCTCGTTTTCTGATAAGATGTGCTCCATTCTCATACCACAATACTTCTGCAGGGCGATAACGACTATTATAATTACTGGCCATAGTAAAACAATACGCGCCTGCATTGTTAAAGGCAAGAACATCACCTTCCCTTATTTCGGCAATACGACGATTATTAGCAAACGTGTCGGTCTCACAGATATACCCTACAACGCTATAAAAACGCTCGCGTCCTTCAGGATTACTTATATTGTCGATCTCGTGTTGACTGCCATATAACATCGGGCGTATCAAATGATTAAAACCACTATCTACCTGAGCAAAAACAGTGGAGGTTGTTTGTTTGACAACATTAACCTGTACCAGAAATTTCCCTGCTTCACTGACTAAGAATTTTCCGGGTTCAAAGGTTAAGGTGAGTGGTCGTCCATACGCTTTCGCGAAAGCGTTAAAACGAGATCCTAACTTTTTTCCTAGTTCCTCCACATTAGTCTCGATATCTCCCGTTTTATAAGGCACTTTAAATCCACTACCAAAATCAATAAAATCCAGTTGATCAAATTGTTTGGCAGTTTCAAAAAGAATCTCAGAAGCATATAGAAAAACATCGATATCTAGAATATCACTTCCCGTATGCATATGGATACCATTGACATGCATTCCTGTATTTTTTACAATACGTAATACATGAGGAAGTTGATGAATGCTGATACCGAATTTACTATCAATATGGCCTACAGAAATATTAGTATTTCCACCCGCCATCACATGTGGATTGATACGGATACACACTGGGGTATTAGGGTGTTTGGTACCAAACTGCTCAAGGATAGACAGATTATCAATATTAATCTGAACACCCAGTTGGGCCACCTGCTCAATTTCCTCTAGAGAAACCCCATTAGGTGTAAAGATGATACGTTGTGGATCAAAACCGGCTGTAAGCCCCAACTTCACTTCCTGAATGGATACGGTATCCAATCCAGAACCCAAATCCTTCATATGTTGTAATACCGCAATATTACTTAATGCTTTAACAGCATAATTAAGACGTAACTGTTTGACCTTTTTAAAAGCATCTGTTAAGCGTTTGTACTGGGCTGTAATTGTTGCAGCATTGTACACATATACGGGACTCCCGTATTCCTGGGCGATGTTTAAAAGGTCCTGATTTGTCATTTTAAGTTATTTAAGCTTGCAAAATTAGTTTAGAATACTTAGAAAACGATGCTCTTGATGCGAAAAATATGTTAAACCCTGCACGTATGTTAATGGTGTTGTTAATCAAATAACAACCATATACATCTTCAAAAGGCTAGATGTCCTTTTTTAACTTAAAGAAATGTCAAACTTTTATTAAAATTACATACTTTTTTATGTTAAAATACAACCCTTTTTAGGGTGTAATGCGCTGTATTCCGTAGCTACCATTTGAAATTACGGTAAAACCGTAATTAACTGATAATCAATTATTTTTTATAACTTGAAGCTGTTATTAACTTAAAATTTTTACTATGTTAAAAAACATTTCAGGTTTAAGCGTCGCACTAAACAAAACCGCACAAAAATCTATTGTTGGAGGATGGCTTACTGAGTATCTAGATCATTGCGGTCCAGGAACTAGCGGTTTAGCTTGTTTAACAGGTTTACCACATTGCCCAACGGGGAGATGTTCAGGCGGTGTTTGTTCACCTGATACAAATGGCTAATTCAAGTAATACAGGCTAATTCAAATAATTTAAATGGATGTTAAAGGACTTTGACATCCATTTTTCTTATGCTTCATATTCAAATAATACAGGAATCTTATATAAGTCATATTGTAGATGTATTTTCTGCGATTGTTATTAATAAGTTTTAATAAATGAAGATCATATTCCCTCGTGATAATCGTTTATTTAATACTTTTAACACTATTATGACCACAGAAACTCTAGCCATGTTCCCTCTCGAGATTGTTGTTTTTCCCGGAGAAAAAGTGGCACTCCATATCTTTGAAGAACGCTATCAACAATTAATAGAAGATTGTGAAACAGATCGTATCACTTTTGGAATCCCTGCCTATATTGATAATACCATGCGTTATGGTACTGAAGTAGAATTAAAACGTGTCCTTAAACGATACCCTTCAGGAGCGAGTGATATTGTGTGCACAGGATTAGCCGCTTTTGAATTGCAACACTTTTATAAGACTTTAGGGCCAAAATTATATGCAGGAGCAGATATAGTGTATTTGTCTAATGAACTAAATGCTCCATTAGATCAAAAAGTTCAATTTCTGAATTTGGTACATGAACTTTATAAGGAGTTGAATATTGAAATGCCAGATGTTAAACCGGAGAAGATTACCAGTTTTACCTTAGGTCATAAGATTGGACTGACACTTGATGAAGAACATAATTTACTTAGACTTACTTCTGAAACCTCTAGGCTTAATTTCTTAATCAAACATTTAAAGCGCTTTATTGATACAGCAAAGTCTGTAAATCGTACCAAAGCGATTATAAAGTTAAATGGTCATATTAAAAACTTTGACCCACTGGATTTCAAAGATTTTACGCTTTAATCGTAAAGCGTTTATGGTTTTTCGCTAAAAACGCAGCGTAACTTTATATTTTTTAAACAGTAGTGTCCGATAAAAGAAAATAGACCGCTTTGCTGCTAGAAAATTGCAACATTACGTAATATATATTAAACCCGAATTATGCAATAGAAAATCTATTATGTTCTGAAATCACTGCAAAA
>CAZPTJ010000201.1:0-6005 GCA_964589085.1 uncultured Flavobacteriaceae bacterium
AAAAAAAGATTCCAAACGTGTATAGGGGTCTCTAACTAAAAGAAGATGTTTATGATTTGATAAAAAAGGGGAGATCAAATACTTTTGGAAAGTCATTCTTTTGATCAGTAATCGTTCTAAATGATCTTGTTTGCTCAACGTAGAGAACATCACCTTAAAACTTGTGGTAACAAAAATTTTCTTTTTACGATGATAAAAATTAAGCATTAATACAGACTTATTTTCAAAATAGAAATCACTTTCAATAATTTATACTCCTCAGAACAAAGACAACTATGCTCGAAAGTGCAATAGTAATAGTTAAGCTCTTAAAAATCAAACTTATAAGTTGCCCCAATAAGTGCTTGAAGCCCTTGCACCGGGTAATTTAAGAACTTTTGATAGTTATTATCAAAGATATTATTGATTCTTCCAAAGGCTGATAAACGATCATTAATACGATAACCTACATGGGCATTTGCATCAAAATAGCTCTCAAGACTGACCGTAGTCGTTTCAAAAATCCCAACAGGGTCTATGACTCCCAATCGGTCAAAGCGTTCTCCTACAAAGAAAAGGTTAATTCCGGCAAACCATTGGTCGTTAATTTGATAATCTCCAAATACAGAAGCCGTAATGTCCGGTAAATTCCAAGCCTCTATTTCATTATCGGTGCTATATGAATTAAACTGCCCATTAATCTTTAATTTGAATTTGCTATTTACATCAAAATTTAATTCACCAAAAACGGAGAAGGTGGTCACATCGTCATAAACCAACCCAAATGAATTGCCATTTTCATACACAGGTCTTGGTGTTTCAGCACTCAGCGTTTCAAAATCGTTTAAACGAAATAATGCTTTATCATTCTCATTGGTCAAATTACCTCGTAGATTATAACTCACAGCATTCGATAATTTTCCTTTGATTCCAACAAATCCATCGTACTGTTGGTTAGTAGGTTGAATAAACAGAGACGGAGAGACAAAAGGGTTTTCCTGAACAATATCATAATAATTATTTTGAATAAGATCTCCTTCTAAGCCTCCATAGGCAATAAAATAATCTCCTACTACACGATAGGATGCTGTTATATTTGGATAAGCAAAGAAGTTTGTCTCACTATTTTCAGTGTCCAGACTAACATAGGTTTTAAGTCCTAAATTAACAGTTAGGTCGTCTCTTAAAATCACTAATCCCGGTTGAACTCCTACATTAATAAAATTATAATCCGCGCCTGCTGTTCCCCGTAATCCATTGTCAAAAGAACCACTAACATAATCCAGTATGGCCGTAGTTGTAATCTGTTCTCCGGCAATAGGGAATGTAAATGTGGGTTTTGCAAGGGCTCTTAATTCAGTACTACTTTCCGAATCTCCTAAATAACGTAGCGTCACATCTCCCTCTTTAAAAATAGCATCATTAAAACTTAAACTTCCATTAAGTGAAGCTGTAATATAGGAATGTGTTGGATCAAAGTCTCCAAAATTTACAGTATCTGGATTGGTAAAAGCCAGCGGTGTTATTCCATACCAATTAAACACTTGATGTTGTATATCGAGATCTGCCTTCCAGGTCAAATCTCTTTCTCTAGCCCCATAGTTCAGATTCAAACGGGTATCATAGAAAAAATCATCTGTTGCAATCCCATCTATTCCACCCTGAGATGAATTATGGTTTAAGAAAACTCCAAAATTCTCTGTTCTACTCAATTGGATATTACTATAAAATTCTGCCAAAGCCGTCGTCAGACTTCCAAATCCTAAAGTTGCATAATTATCGTATAATTTGATTTTAGCAGGCTTTTTTAATGTCGCTGCATTTCCCTTAGAGGGCGTAAAGGTACTTGCCACTGGTACTGAGAAAATACTATACGTCACTTTCTTTTTTACCGTATTTACAGAGTCATTTAATTTGGGCGTAGCTTTAACTTTAAAAGCATCACTTATGGTTGGTGTATATGGTTTAACCACATTTACAACCTCTGTTCCTAGCGTTTGTTCTTCCTTCTTTTCTTCTTCCTCTTGAGCCCATACCTGAACTCCTATGATTAAAAAGAGTAGTGTGATAAAATGATATTTATTATGAATCATAAAATTCGTCTGAAATTGATAAATGTAGGTTTGAATATTGATTGGTTTAATTTCCTCCTTCTTCTTGTTCTACAGAGGTATTGGTTTTTGAGGCTTCCGTTTTAATAACAGCGAGTAAATCCTGAGCTTCCTCAGTAATTTCTGGGTAGTCAGCAAAATTTTTAATTACACTTTCTAGGATATACGTCGCTTGAAAACTATCCTTTAACGCATAAAAATTCTTTGCCATTAACACTAAGCCTTTAGCTCCATATTCTTTATATCCGCTATAATCTCTAGCTAATGTTTGAACAGCTGCATTAGAGGCTTCAAAGTCATCAGCCTGGTTTTTAAAATAGGCATCATAGTACAAGGCTTCGGCCGCCAGAATCCCTGTTGCTATTTTTTGTACTTCGGCATAGGCTTCCTTAGCTCTTACTTCATCATTGGTTATAATAGAAGAACGTGCAATAATAACTTGTGCATCACTCTTTACTGCATTGTCTATTTTAGTATTGACTAGCACTTTTTCGGCATAAGCTACTGCATCGGTATAAGCATCCAACTCATAATGTGATTTCATTAAGTTGGATTGTGCAAAAATGACATTTTGAGGAAAATCTGCCTCTGTTTCCAATCGCTTTAAAACAGGAACAGCTTCTTCGTATCGTTTTTCAGAAAGTAATACCTGACCTAATCGTGCCAATGCTTGTTCGGTAAATTCAGATCGCTCTTTAGCAATTACAAATTGATAATGAGGAATAGTTCGTTCATAATCTGCTTTCGCGAAAGCGAGTTGCCCTGCATAGAAGTGTGCTTGTAAGGCGTGTTGTCCATTGGGGTATTGCTCCAAATATTCTTCAAAAAGACGATCTGCCTGATTTGTATTATTCTCCAAGTACTGACGTTCTGCCGACGTGTAGGCCGCATCATCCAGCTCAGCATCTTCAACATCCACAAAATCCAACGTACTCACCCATTGCCCATAAACGTCCACCTGACCTAAATCAATATATATCAGTTTAGCGGTTGTTACAGCTTGTAAGGCTTCTGGAGTGCCTGGGAAATCTGCTGCCACTTTCCTAAGAATAGTAAGTGCTTGATCAGACTGGTTATTATTATCAAAAATCAATGCTTTTTTAAGCAACGCTTTTGAAATATAAGAACTACGGGGAACCTCTCTTACTAATTGATCATAGGTAGCCACAGCCAAATCATTTTTTTGTTGATTTACATATACATTCCCTAATTCGTATAGTGCGTCATCCCGATATCCTGATTTAGGAAAACGGCTTGAAAATCCTTTTAAACCTTCAATTTTTTGTGAATCTCGATCGACAAAACCATAACTCATAGATTTTTGAAACGTAGCATAATCCTGGTCTGCTCCATTGGTTTCAATAGCCTTATTATAAGCTTCTAGTGCTGGCCAGTAATCACTGGAAATAAAACGACAATCTCCTAGTCTGAGATATGCGTCATTGCGACGTGAAGGTTCTACCTCCGCATTATCTGCATACTGTTGAAAATGAGTAGCTGCATTATCATATGACTTATCAGAAAAATAGGCATAGGCCAGATTATAGTTTAAATCCTGATACTCCGGAGTCTCTGCTACTCCAGCACTGTTTGCATATTGTTTAAATCCAATAACAGCTTCTTTATGATCGCCTAGATTATAATCACTTTCTGCCTTCCAATATATAGATCGCGCTACAAACTGTTGATCCCTTGGTTCTTTTAGGGATTTTTCAAAAAAGGACCGAGCTTCTTGATAATTTCCTTCGTTATACAATTCGATACCACGATAAAAGGCAACTTTTTGATAGGCTGTTTTACTTTCAAAATCTCTACGTCCCTCTAATAATGTAATGGCTTCTTTATAATTTTTTGAAGTTATATAGGAATCTATAAGTAGGGTTTCCAATTCTGCTTTAGCCGGAGATTTTGGGTACGACTTTACATAAGCAGTTATAATTTCAGGAACGGGTTGATACGCATTTCCTATTTCATAACTGAGCTTTGCATAATTTAAGCCCGAATCTTCTTTGATTTTTGCATCATAATCCATTTCTGATGCATTTTTAAAAGCATTTAAAGCTTGTTGTTTTTTGTCTGTTTTAAGGTACGATTCGGCTAAATGGTAGTAGGCATTTTGAGCAACGGCATTTCGTCCATCAATAATTTTATTGAATTCACTGATGGCGTCTTCATAATTACCTTGCTTATAGTACGTGTATCCTAACTGATAATAATCTGTATTATTCCAACGACCTCTTCTCCCTTTATATTCCTTAAGATAAGGTAAAGCTTCGGCATACTGCTCTAAGTTGAAATAACTTTCTCCTATAATCTTATTGAGTTCAGAACGTTCTTTGGGGTTTGCATTAGGCAACTGCGATTTTCCTTCGTTAATTGCTTCTTGAAATTTTCCCAATTTAAAATTTAGATCGGCCTTAAAATAAGCTAGTTCTTCTTTATAGTCTTCTTTATTTTCTACCTGATCAAAAAGCTCATCAGCTTCTTCATAATCATCATCCTGATAGGCAATAAATCCTTCGTAATACTTTGCTTGAGAACCATACTTCTGAGAATCTCTTAACCTATTGAAATATTTTTTTGCCTGATCAAATTGTTTGTTTTTAAAATAGGCATAACCATTATTAAACCAATACTTTTCTAATGCCGTCCCGCTTAAGCTCGCTTCATCCACCTCATCATACCATTTTCTGGCATAGGCATACTTTGCATTATCAAAATAGTAATCGGCTACACCAATGTATGCATCATTACGTTTAACACTAGTGGGGTATTCTTCCACAAAGCTTTGCATTAATTTATCTGCTCCTTGTTGATTTAAACGCACAGCTGCATTGGCAATATAATAGGCACAGTCTCCTTTTACAGTTTCATCTTTTGCATTGATTTTAACTTCAGTAAATAAGGTTTGTGCTGCCAGGTACTGCTTGCTATTATATAGTGTAAGCGCTTTATTAAACTTCACAAGATCATTCGTATAGATCGCAGACTGTTGTGCCAGAAGGGTGCTATTCATGAGCAAGAATAGACTTAGTACGGCCAGGTATATTCGCATAGGTTTGAGTGTCAAAGGTTCCGTTTTGCTTTCTAATTTTCTATTTATAAGGTGAAAGCATCGTTAGTTATAAAGATAGTTCGTCTATATAAAGCATAACGGAAGTTTATAAGGATAATTATATGAAGTTTTAAAAAGGAAGTTAACAATCGTAGAAATTCTAAACTCCAAATTCTAAAACTCAAATTCCAGTACATTTGTTTTATTCATGGGATCCGATACTACTATTATTATACCTTGTTATAATGAAGCTTTGCGTTTTGATACTGATCTATTTGATCAGTATTATACAGCATTACCTGGTGCATATTTTGTTTTTGTTAATGATGGTAGTTCTGATCATACAAGAAAATTACTACATGATATTGCTTTCGCGAAAGCGAACATACACATACTCTCATTAACTTATAATGTAGGTAAAGGAGAGGCTATTCGGCAAGGGATGCTATGGGCTTTAGCACATACAAAGGCATCTTTCTTTGCGTATTTTGATGCCGATTTTGCCACACCGCTTACCGAAGTTCTTTCATTACAACGATCTTTGAAGCAACAGTCAGAAGCATTTCTTGTACTAGGATCAAGACAAGTCCAAAAAGGAACTACTATAAAACGATATTGGTATCGACATATTCCAGGGCGTGTGTTTGCTAAGCTGATCAATTGGTTGGTATTAAAACATCCTGTTTATGATACACAATGTGGAGCTAAAGTAATGACCCGATCATGTACAGAACGATTTTTCAAGGATACATTTCAAACGAGATGGCTTTTTGATATTGAGCTAATTCAACGGATTTCATATCAATCGTCTAAAAAGGAATTAAAAAAACGCATTTTGGAAATACCAGTATCACAATGGA
>CAZPTJ010000202.1:0-6004 GCA_964589085.1 uncultured Flavobacteriaceae bacterium
AAAATCAAGAGAAGGGACTTTTATGCTCGTCGCAACACCATCAATAGTATGAGCCATATGTTCTGCACAAATAGTCAATCTAGGATTATGGGAAGTGGGAATACACTTTTTCCCAAGGGCCGCAGCAGAAAACTTCGGGTTAGACTTATTCGTCATGGCTTCAAACGAAATATTATACGATAGTACGGTAACAGGAAGTGGTGTTGACATAGGATAGAGTTTATTTGAAAATTCAATGATATAAAAAAATCAAAAAACACGTACCCGTATAAACCCCCATAATTTTAACATATAGAATGAAACATTTAAAAATGAAGATAGACTAATGTTTCAAAAGAATAGATGATGACTACAAAAACAAAGTATTTTATCTACAGTATACTCCTATTTACAATCCTATATGTGGGAATTTGGTTTGTTTTAAAGTATTTCTTTACAAATATGTCGCTATCAACATCAGGAATTGCCATAGTATTGGCCATGCTATTTTCACCAAGGATGTCCGAAATTGAGACACAAACGGGTAATAAAATGCAGTTTAAATGGATCTTTTCTAAAAAGGTGATTATCCTATAAGCTCTCTTTCTAATTCAATTCAAAGCTTACCGCCACTCTTACCAGAATCGTTAGTTCTCCTGGTGCAATGGTCTCTCCTCCTCCATCAAAGGAAGCTTCTGCAGAGAGTGCACGTCGGAACTGCGGTTGCGGCACGTTTGAGCCTTGTTCACTTATTTCAACAGCCTTACCTATAGATTGCCCCAAAGCGCTGGCATAGGTCACTGCACGCTGTTTAGCATCCGTCATAGCATTAACTCTCGCTTCTTCTTTTAAAGATGTTGCCTTAGAGGACTTAAATTGCACCCCATCGATACGATTGATTCCGGAATTCAACAATCCGGACATAATCGCTTCGTACTTAGACAGATCTTTTAAAAGGATCGTCAATGCCTGATTAGCCGTATAATTATAGGTTTTAGTATTATACTCGTAGTTTTTATTCAGATTGATGTACTCCGTTTGAACATCGCTATTCTCAATGCCTTGTCCTCTCAAGAATTTAATCACGGCGTCTATAGCGACATCATTTTGATTTTTAACGGTTACTGCATCCTTTCCCTGATGCTCTACACGTACTTTAATACTGACTTGATCTGGTGTAACGGTTACTTTTCCTTCTCCGGTTACATGAACAAGAGAACGAGATGATGGAGATGTTTGTGCCATACTTGCTAAGGTTAATACGGTAAAAAATAATACAAAAAATGATTTCATAAAATTGAATTTAAATCTTTCCTAATTTAATCATTATAAACAGAATAACGATAGGTATGGCTAGTAAAACAACCATTAATAGATTTGTTTGAATCAGTGTAGGTACCATAGCAAGCGTAATAATATAGCCTCCCACTGCCCCACCAAAATGCGCATCATGCCCTATATTACTCCTACGAGCTCGCATTCCATAAATAGAATACAACAAATACCCAATTCCAAAAATATAAGCAGGAATAGGAATAGGAATAAAAAACATATAAAGACTCATCCCTGGTTGCAATAAAATCGCCGCATATAAAATTCCTGAAACAGCACCACTAGCGCCTACAGCAGAATAATGATATTCATCTTTATGAAAAAAATAGGACAATAGATTTCCTAAAATAAGACTCCCTAAGTATATAATAATAAACTTCACCTCTCCTAGTCCGTTTATGACTACGTGAGCAAAGAAATATAGGGTCAACATATTGAATAGTAGATGTTGCATGTCTACATGCAAAAAGCCCGAAGTCACTATCCGTACCTGTTCTCCCCTACGTACACCTCCGGTATTGAATTTGTACTTTTCAAAAAAACCAAAATCATCAAAACCCTTCATTGAGAATAGCACATTAATAGCTATAATAACAAGAGTGATAGGATCTATATTCCCCATAGAGTTCGTTGTATTTACGTGGTAAAGATACCTATATTTGTTCAAATATATTTTTAATCTGACGTATGCAATTCCTAGCTTTTGCCCTTATATATCCTTTGCTTTGGGGGCTTTCCAAACTTCCGTTTAAAGGGATATACGTCATCTCAGATATCGCTTATACCATTCTTTATCATGGTATCGGTTATCGTAAAAAAACAGTTCAAAAAAACTTAAAACTCGCTTTCCCAGAGTATACCGCTGTTCAATTAAAAACGATAGAAAAACAATTTTATCATCATCTGTGTGATCTTTTTTTAGAAATGATCAAATCCATTTCTATTTCTGAAAAACAGTTACGCCAGCGTATGGTCTTTACCAATCCTGATGTGATGCGACAATTTGAAGATCGGGATCAAAACGCCATTATCATTATGGGGCATTATGCGAGTTATGAATGGCTTACTGCCTTTCAACTGGATTTAAAGAACCCTAGTTTTGGGGTTTATAAGCGGGTAAAGAACCCCTATTTTGATCGTATGGTACACCGTATACGAAGCAGATGGAATACAACCATGCTCGCCAACAAAATAGTGCGTCGGGAGATGCAGCGTTATATCGATTCTGGTCGTATTGCCAACTATGCTTTTATTGCCGATCAGTCTCCACGTAGAGCCAGAGGTCAGCAATGGTTTTCTTTCCTCGATATGCAACTTCCATTTTTTACGGGTGTCGAGCGTATTGCCCGTGACTTTAACCTTCCTGTGGTGCATCTTAATGTTCAAAAATTAAAACGTGGGCATTATGAAGGGACTTTTCAGATATTGACTGAGACTCCTCAGGATATGGAAGAACATGGGATTATTTCTGCTTTCGCGAAAGCGTTAGAAAAACAAATCAGAGAAGCTCCTCAATACTACTTATGGACGCACGAGCGGTTTAAACATCTGGGGAAAGACAAAATCTGATTTATTTTAGAATAAAAGTGAGTGGTTTGTCAAAAACTTCGGTTTTATATTCAATATCAAAGATCAAAACTTCGGTTCCCACTTCAGCAAGTTTAATCAAAGACTGCGTTTTAGCATTAAACCTATTCCCTTTATTTAAAATCGTAGCATGGTCTTTAATTTTCACTTTAAACGATAGGACTTTTTCGTTTTCTTGTTCAAATGCAATAGAAAAATTTAATAACGCATTCTTATCAATTTCTACTACATCTCCTTTTTCTGAAGATTCTTCTAATTCTGTTTCTTGAGTATGCAACTGCTTATCCTGAGCTTGTAAAGAATACACATGGAGTCCGAGAATAAAGAAAGCACTTAGTAACGTATTCATAAAGGTTTGTAATTTAGTACGTAAACGTTACCCAAGTTAAAATTAGTATGCCTCTTTATCTCAAATCCCTGCCACCGTTTTAATTGTTGCGATCATAGCATTAGCAACACGATCTGCTTCGGCTTGTGATCCTGCTTCGGTATAGATACGAATGATCGGTTCGGTATTGGATTTTCTAAGATGTACCCAATGGTGTTCAAAATCAATTTTAACACCATCTACCGTACTTAGTTCTTCATCGGCATACTTGGCCGCCATTTGCTCCAATAATGCATCCACATCAAGCTCTGGTGTCAATTGAATCTTTTGCTTACTCATAAAATACTGCGGATAGCTGGCTTTGAGTTCGCTTACGGTATGGGATTGTCCCGCCAGATAAGTCAAAAACAAAGCAACGCCTACCAGACTATCACGTCCATAATGGGACGCCGGATAGATAATACCGCCATTGCCTTCTCCTCCGATTACCGCATCGGTATCCTTCATAAGCTGTACCACATTGACTTCTCCTACCGCACTAGCGTTATAGGTTCCATTATGCTTTCTGGTAATATCTCGTAACGCTCTTGAAGAAGACAGGTTGGATACTGTATTTCCAGGTGTTCTGCTCAGCACATAGTCTGCTACCGCGACAAGGGTATATTCTTCACCAAACATCTCTCCTTTTTCATCAATAAATGCGAGACGATCTACATCGGGATCGACAACAATACCAAAATCGGCTTTCTTGTCCAACACCATGGCACAGATATCACCCAGGTGTTCTTTTAAAGGTTCTGGATTATGTGGGAAATGCCCCGTTGGATCACAATACAATTCGATAGGTTTTACACCCATACGATTCAATAATCGCGGGATAGCAATCCCTCCAGTAGAATTCACACCATCTACAACTACAGTAAATCCAGCCTTACGTACCGCATCAACATCTACCAGATCAAGCGCGAGGACCTCATCAATATGCATATCGATATAGGCTTCGTTTTTTGTAATTTTCCCAAGGGTATCTACATCGGCAAACTCGATACTTTCATCATCTGCAATTTGTAGAATTTTTGCCCCTTCTACTCCATCTAAAAATTCTCCTTTATGATTTAATAGTTTAAGCGCATTCCATTGTTTAGGGTTATGAGAAGCCGTTAGGATAATTCCTCCATCGGCACGTTCCATAGGAACAGCAACTTCTACGGTAGGTGTTGTCGATAATCCGAGATCAATGACATGAATCCCCATGCCTACTAGGGTATTCATCACTAAATTTTGAATCATCGCTCCAGAGATACGGGCATCGCGTCCCACAACCACACGATAATTGGTTTTAGTTCTATAGTTCTTTAACCATTGTCCGTAAGCGGCTGCAAATTTTACGGCATCTATAGGGGTAAGGTTATCTCCTGACCTTCCTCCTATAGTCCCTCGTATTCCTGAAATTGATTTGATTAATGTCATATTTTCGTTTCCATTTCCGCGAAAGCGGAAATCTTATTTTTTGTTAAGTATGCTTTCTGAGTTAACTGTCAGTAGACAGGAGCACAAATCTCTTTAATGTTAGTTTGAGCGCAAAAATACTATTTTAAATGACTAATTATCATAACACAAATTCCAAAAGTCACTTGAAAAAGTCCTTTTATGAAAATAATCATAATTATGATTATTTTCATAATGAGTGCCTCTTAATGTTTTGGATGTGGAGATTAAATTTTTTAATTCTGTAAAGCGTAACTTGTCATCGTGAATTTTCTTGCACACATATACCTTTCTGCAGACGATCCTATGATCACCATTGGTAATTTTATGGCCGATGGAATTAAAGGTAAAAAGTACTTAAAATACTCTGAAGGCATTCAAAAAGGGATCTTGATTCATCGATGGATTGATACCTATACCGATAGTCATGCGATTGTAAAACAGAGTACAAAAAGACTGCACGCAAAATATGGTCATTATAGTGGTGTTATCGTCGATATTCTATACGATCATTTTCTGGCCAAAAACTGGGCAACCTATCATAACGAACCCTTAGCAGATTATATTGCTAATTTCTATCAATTGTTAATCAACAATCATGAACTCTTAACACCGCGTATACAACGTATGATGGTCCCTATGATACGTGATAACTGGTTACTAAGCTATGCTACCATAGAAGGAATCGGTACCGTACTCTATAATATGAATATCCGCACCAAACGACGTGTTGCTATGGATAAGGCTATAGAAGACCTAAAAGAGCACTATGTGGTATTTGAAGAAGAGTTTACTAGTTTTTTTGAGGAGTTACGTGGGTTTATTGATGAGAAAATGAAATGAAAGAACCTTTAAATAAAGAAAGAAAACCTTTGCACATAATTTCATTGATTTTTGAGATAGATTAAAGCAATAACAGTTTGTTTTTTAGTTGATTTATAAGTGATTTTATGGTATAAATGAGCTATAAAACACAAATAAAGCTGCTATGAGTTTTGCACAATATGTGATGTAGAGAGACCTACCTCTAAAAACAAGTTTTCTAAACAGATAAACACCTTAGTAGATTGGACACCTATTGAAAAAGAACCAGTAGTGTCCGATAAAAGAAAATAGATTGCCTTGCTGTTAGAAAATAGATTATAGACTATTTTTATAATGTTGATTATATGATTTTTACAAAATCAACATAAGGCTTATATTTTGATATTTCTCGATTTCTAAATAGCAAGGGGTTGTTTTTCTTAAAATAGCTCAAACATCAGTATGTATAGAGACTTGAGGAAATTG
>CAZPTJ010000203.1:0-6000 GCA_964589085.1 uncultured Flavobacteriaceae bacterium
TGCTAATGATAAATTACAGCTTAATGATGGATGAACAAACTGTATTTGAAGGTAAACCGGCCGCAGCATTATCTTACTTTACGCCTGTCGGATTATTAATTGCACTTACTATGAATGCAGAGTCAAAAAATCCTTTTGCTCGTTTTCATATTTATCAATCCGCAGGACTCATTTTAGGGTATTTATTGATTATGATTCCACTGAGTTATTTTGATTCGCTTTTTATTTTTATCCCATTTGTAATTGCATTTTTTGCATTATGGCTATATGGCATTATCTCTGCCTTTCAGGGGAAAGCCACACCCACCCCGTTAGTAGGAGCATTTTTTCAAAAGATTTTTAGTAAACTATAATGCAACATAAGACGCATTCCATACGAACCTTTATAGGTGCCAAAGACTTTAATCTTTCTCGAGCGTTTTATAATGACTTAGGATTTAAGGAAAAATGTATTTCTTCTGACATGTCTTATTTCTCAGCAGACAAACTAGGTTTCTATTTACAAGATGCCTATGTCAAAGATTGGATCGACAATTCCATGATCTTTCTTGAAGTCGATAATGTAGCTCGTTATTATAAAGAACTTGAAGCTTTGGAATTGCATCATAAATATGATCGCGTTCGATTATCCAGAATTGTAAAAAATGACTGGGGTGAGGAATGTTTTTTACATGATCCCTCAGGGGTACTTTGGCATTTTGGGATGTTTTATTAAAAGCTCTACTCTACTGGTTATACGGATTTTATTCCTAAATTTCAGCTAGCTAACTAAAATTCGAACGATGCAAATTACAACTATTGATGAAGTCATATCAATTCTAGATGATATCATTCTTACTTCCAAAAAAAATCAGGATCCTTTAGGGTATTTTGCGGTTCTATATCGTAAGGTAACCTTAAAAGTTAAAGAAGGCATCGCAGAAGGTTTTTTTGATGATGGTCCGCGTATGGAGGAATTTGATATCGTATTTGCTAATCGGTATATCGCCGCGTATAATGCATATCAACAACAACAAGATGTCACACTTTCGTGGCAACGTGCATTTGTACTTTCCAAAAAGTACTGGCCTATTGTGCTACAACATTTGCTCATAGGAATGAATGCCCATATTAATCTGGATTTGGGTATTGCTGCAGCCCAGATCATGAAAGGCAAAGACATACAGCATCTTAAAGGTGATTTTGATAAAATAAATACGGTTCTTTCTTCACTGGTCAACGATGTACAACAGGATCTGGCAGATATCTGGCCTATGCTTAAGAAAATTTTACAATGGACCAAAAAGGCAGATGATTTTCTTATTGATTTTAGCATGAATCTAGCGCGAGATGGTGCCTGGAAATTTGCTGTAACTCTTGCTGACAAGAATGATACAGAAATTCAAGACCTCATTAAACAGCGGGATATAAAAGTAGCAGAAAAGGCAAAGCTTATTAGTAATCCAGGAGTTATTGCCCGATTCCTATTTGGAATCATTCGTTTAGGAGAACGTGGATCAGTTGCGCAAAAAATTGAGAAACTAAAAAAATAAAGAGCTACTGTAACATTTCTTAATAATTTCTACCTATTAGGTATATCATATCAATCAAAAAATATTCTTAATTTTGGATTAGTATAACTACTAACCATAAACCTCTATTTTTTATGTCAACAGCTTCAGACGGTAAAACCACGGCAATTGTATCGTATCTTACTCTAATAGGACTCATTATAGCCATCGTAATGAATTCTTCAAATAAAAATTCTTTTGCCTCTTATCACATTCGTAATATGATAGGGTTATGTCTTGCCAGTATAGTTATCGTTGGTTTAGATAGGTTCCTTCCCGGATTTATTATATGGCCTCTGCAAATTGCACTATTTATCTTATGGGTTATAGGTTTTATTGGCGCAATTCAGGAAGAAGAAAAGGAAATTCCTATTGTTGGGAAGTTTTTTCAGGACTGGTTTAGGTCTGTTTAGAAATATAGATTACCGATTTTCGATCAGTGATTATTGGTGTTTACTTTGAAATATTTTTCACTTCAGATTGCTGAAAATAGAAGTATCTTTGCTTGTTTTATAATAATTATTTCTTAGTATGCAATCATTATCACTGGAATATATCATTCAGCAACCATCTATAAAATCTACAGAAAAAACACCACTAATCCTGTTGATTCATGGATATGGTAGTGATGAGAATGACTTGTTCAGTTTTGCAACAGAACTTCCTAAGGATCATTGTATTATTTCTATTCGCGCACCTTATCCCATGCAACCTTATGGCAATGCCTGGTACGCTATACATATAGATCATGAAGGGGTAAAGACTTCAGATAATGAAGAAGCCATATGTAGTAGAGACCGTATTCTGGAATTTATCAATGAAGCGGTATCAACTTATAATTTAGACCCCTATAATGTAACACTTCTGGGATTTAGCCAAGGAACTATATTAAGCTATGCTGTAGCCTTAACGTATCCGGAAAAAATTAAAAATGTCATTGGTTTGAGTGGTTATATCAATGAGGAGATCATTGATCTCAAGAGTAATCCGTCATATGCACATTTGAATATTTACAATTCCCATGGTACCGTTGATCAGGTAATCCCTATAGAAGCAGCTCGTAAAACTCCGGAATTCTTAGGTAAGCTCGGAATTGAAAGTGCGCTAAGTGAGTTTCCTGTAGGACATGGGGTGCATCCCACCAATTTTTATGAATTCAAAGAATGGCTTGAAAAACAATAGGATTATTCCATTTAGAAAATAATCATTCCGATGGTTATCGGGATATGAAAATTTTCATAAAAATTTAATGGAATATATAAATATTAAAATCTGGGATAAATCAGACTCTCAACTGTTTCATAATCTATAGATCCATCTTCATTGATAAAGTACTTTACAAGGATTTCACCCCAATCTCTATTATCAGAAAAATCGGCAATTAACCATCTATGATTTAACAAGTGCACTTTATTTACTCTATATGGATTTTCTTCATAAGGTATTAAGGTATTACCCGTTGTGGTATTTTTTGCATAAACTCCGTCTTCAATTTTTTGTGCAAGACTATCTAGATCATAACCATCATCCTGAAAATAAGAAGATCCTTTATCATTGCCTATAAGTGTAAAATACTCTACATCAAAGATACGCTCTTCCAATGCACTGATACTGTCTTTAGCGATTCCTAAAGCATGTGCTGCTTTCTCATAATTACGCTCTGCCTTTTCAATTCTTTTTTCAAAACCTTGCGATACTTTTTGCACATTGACAAACTGAAAAATGATCCAGAGTGCTGCAAAAAGAAAGAGGTACATAAAAATATTACGTTTCATACAATCGTATTATAAGTTTTGATTTTGATTTTTGACTTCTTCAAATATAAACTATACCGTTACCGTTAACCCATCATAGGCCGGAAATACATGATCAGGTAAATCCTTTTCAATATCCTCATGAAATCCCATATGATGACTTATATGTGTTAAATATGCTTTCTTAGGTTGTATTTGTTCAATAAGTGCCAAGGCCTCCGCCACATTTAAATGTGTTTGATGTTCTTCATAACGCAAAGCATTAATCACAAGTATGTCCAGATCTTTTAATTTATTTATTTCAGAAGGCCCAATGGTTTTTACATCGGTGAGGTAGGCAATTTTATCAAAACGATACCCAAACACTAGTAGGTCTCCATGATAAGCTTCTATAGGAATAACAGCGATTCCTCCTAATACTAATGGTGTGTTCTCAGTAACGGCAAAGGTTTGTACACTTGGAGCTCCAGGATATCTATTTTCTGTAGTAAAAATATAATCAAAGCGACGTTTCAAATTTTCCAAAACCCGTGGATGTCCATAAATAGGGATATCTCCTTGTCTGAATACAAAAGGACGTATATCATCGAGTCCCGCAACATGATCTGCATGCTCGTGTGTAAAAAGAATACCATGCAAGGATTCCTGCTTTCGCGAAAGCGTACTGAGCATCTGTTGTCTGAAGTCCGGACCGCAATCAATGACATAGTTAAATCCTTCCCATTGAATAAGGACCGAAACGCGTAATCTACGATCTCTAGGGTCATCACTGAAACAAACTGGATGTGTACTACCTATAACGGGAATACCTTGAGAAGTTCCGGTTCCTAAAAAGGTAATTTTCAATGGTTAAATTTTAACACAAAAATACGCTTATTTTTTTGTCGATCTACTGTATTTAGTATCTTTGATATCCCCATCCGAATTTGAAAAAAATATCATGCCGGTATCTATATTAGGAGACAAAGAATTTGAAAAAGTCCCCTCCATCAAGCACAAAACCCTTCGTGTCAATCTCAATGAAAACATTTATGGCACCTTTGCCGAGATAGGTGCAGGACAGGAGACTGTACGTCATTTTTTTAGAGCTGGTGGTGCCAGTGGTACTATTGCAAAAGCGATGTCTGCCTATGACAAGGACTTTAGTGATGCCATTTATGGTCAGGAAAAAGATGGACGTTATGTAACCGAAGCTCGTTTAAAGAAAATGCTAAGTCATGAGATGAAACTCATGGAAGATCGTATCTCGAGATATAAAAACCCTAATAAGATCTTCTTTACTTATGCAAATACTGTAGCAACCATTGATTTTGCAAAGAAGTTTAAAGGTCACGGTTGGGTAGGTATACGTTATCAAACGATACCTGAAGGAGAATTTAATGAAATTATATTACACGTTCGTTTTCACGAAAACGATGCTCGTCTGCAACAATTAACACTAGGAACCCTAGGTGTTAATCTTATTTATGGCGCTTTTTATAAGTACGATAATCCTAAGAAGTTACTCCGATATTTATATGATCATATTGATAAGGATCAGATAGAAATAGACACTATTAATTTTTCAGGACCACAATTTGAAAATGTTGATAACCGATTAATGAGTTTGCAACTTGTTAAAAATGGAATGACAGAAGCGGTGATGTTTGGTCCTGATGGAAATAATATTCTGGCGGCTGCTATTCTTTATAAGAAAAACATCCTTGCATTACGTGGTAGTTTCCGGCCGGTAACAAAGGTTAATATAGACATGTATGAAAAAGCACTGGCTATGTTTTTGGAAGCAAACCGTGTCAATGAGCAGAAAACAGAGGTGATTTTTGAAATCACCCTATCTAATTTACGTGCTGAAGGAGAAATAGATGAAGAAGATTTTATGGCAAGAGCGCAATTACTTTGTAGATTGGGTCATACCGTGATGATTTCTAACTTTCAGGAATACTATCGTGTTGTAGAATATTTCTCTAATTATACTAAAGAGCGTATGGGGCTGGTTATGGGCGTTAATAATCTCATAGACGTCTTTGATACTACCTATTATAGACACCTCAGTGGTGGTATACTAGAAGCTTTTGGGAAATTATTCTTTAAAGATTTAAAGGTGTATCTCTATCCTTTAAAAGATGAAAAGAAAGGCACATACACCACTAGTGAAAATCTTAAGGTACATCCACGTATGAAAGAACTGTATAAGTTCTTTAAATACAATGGTAAGGTGGTCGATATTAAAAATTACGATCCTGAAGTTTCAAATATTTTCTCCAGAGAAGTGCTCCGTATGATTGCAGAAGGAGAAAGTGGCTGGGAAGAAATGCTACCCGACACCATTGCAGATCTGGTTAAGAAACATCAACTTTTTGGGTACTCTGAAAAAGTAGCATTGAAAGAAAGGTCTTAAAAAACCTAATATAATATTCTTTGAGACTACGTAATTAGAGCTTTGTAAATGGTTGAAATAAGTAAAAACACACTACTAGTCTTTAAAAAACCGACCCATAAGTATCCTCATATATTTTAACACTGGAATAATAACTCCCCAAATAATGATCATTCCTATAAAGCTATAAAGGATTACTATAAATACATTCATTGAGTTGTTATATGGCTTAGTTTAGACAAAAATTATTAATAAACATTGATTAAAAATAACAAAATCCAAACTTAAATCAATTCATCTTGAAGTCGCCTAATCTTCT
>CAZPTJ010000204.1:0-5988 GCA_964589085.1 uncultured Flavobacteriaceae bacterium
GTTATCCGCGTTATAAAAAAAAGTAGGAGATTCCAAAGTATGGGATGACCTTCAGAACGAGTATTTAAAATTAAATTATCAAGAGATGTACTATCTCTTGCCAGTAACCAATGATGTGCTTCATCTAACCATAATTCATGGTGGAAAACTCCAAAGAGGCTTAATGCAAAATATAAAACAGTCGTTATATAAAGTTGCTTTTGCGTTAACTTTTTTGTAGCATATAATTCAGACATTATTTTGCAATTTCCATCATAATTCCTGCTAACATAGATTTTATCTTAAACTTAGAAATCCTGACAAGATTGCGAAGATTCATTTCTTGCAAGGCTTTATGATAATTGACTTCGTTTACTACTTTTCGTACTGCGTAGTTATAGAATTTTCGAGAATAGGTGCGTTTAAAATCAATATCTCGATCTGTTGAGGTTTCCCAATCAGGTTGTACGGTTATATCACTTTCAATTTCATCATAGAGCGCTGTTCCCTTAATAGGATAAGCCACAGTAATAGTAAAATGTGTAGGATTGGATTTTTTAAGATGCGAGATGGTTTCCTGAATGTCCTTTTTATCTTCTCCAGGATAACCCAACATGATAAAGGTTCCCGTTTCTATTCCTAAGGCGTTGGCATTATTAATAGCACTTTGCACAACTCCTACATCAACGCGTCGGTCCATAGCATCGACGATCTTTTGAGAACCACTTTCTGCGCCAATCCAGATGCGATAACACCCTGATTCCTTTAATAATTGAAGCACCTCATCTGTAATGCGTTCTGCACGAGTAATACACTCATAGGGAATGATAGCATCTTGTTTAATGATCTCTTCGTGAAAACTACGTAACCATTTATGACTAACAGTAAAGACATCATCTACAAACCAGATAGTATCTGGATTATATTGTGCTTTAAGCATGCCTAATTCTTGAGCTACCAGTTTTGCTGGACGTCTGCGATAACTTTGACCGTAAACCGCAGTACTACACCATTTACACGTATAGGGACAACCACGTTGAGTGCTTACCGTCATAGAGCTATTTCCGTGGTTTTCTTTCCATGTATTCAAGTATTTGTCCATAGGGATTGCAGCCCTGTTCGGTAAAGGAAGTAGAGACAGATCTTTGATTTTAACTCGAGCAGGTGTTTTAACAACCTCACCATTTTCCAGATAGGCAATGCCATGTACAGCAGCAATATCAGTCTTGTTTACTATAGCTTCATGTAATTCGGCCATCGTTTCTTCACCTTCACCTATGATGAGGTATTGGGCTCCGGATTTTAGATAATTTTCTAAATTATAACTTACATCAGGGCCACCTAAAACAATCTTTGGGAAGCCATAACTGGCATCGGTTTTTAGTATTTTAATTAATTTAATAACTTCTACTTTGGTCATTAAATTGGCATAAATCGCAATAATATCAGCCTGTTTTTCTTTGATAAAATTTAATTGTTGTTGCTTATCGTAAAAAGTAGTGTCAAAAAGATGATTCTCGATGCCTTCTTCGTTGAGATATCCAGATATATATAGCTGTCCCAATGGAGGATAGGGCTTCATGATCTTTTGTTCCTTAGGATCGGTAGAAAGATAATACCCGTGGGTTAATAAAACACTCATCGTTTTTCTAGTAAAATACTATAATGATCGGCATATTTTGCCCAAAAAGGAGTATGTAATAAAATCTCCATTTTTCTGAAGATTGAAAGTAATCCTTTTTTCGTTCTAAAGAAAGTTTCGAGATAAGAAGGTGGTATAGCAATCCCAACCGGGAGGTGTTTTTTTATTATAAAATTTGAAATCGCCATCTTATGAACATCATTAGGACTATAATACCATGTCTTAACATTTACCCCTTCAACATTTGCAATAACTGCCTTTTTGGTCATTCTTCGAAATGCTTTTTTGGGTTGGGCTTTCGCCAAAAAATAAATGCACTCCCATAAACAGGCTTTGGGCATAATTACCAACAACATTTTGCCGTTCTTATTAAGCAATTCGGGAGCTTTTTTTAAAAACCTCTGAAGCTCATCTGGGGATAAGCAATTCAATCCTCCAAAATTCGAAAAAATCAAATCAAATTTTTGATCAAAAGTCTCTGAAGTAATCTCGTTTATATCTTGTTGTTTAAATTGAATATTGCTTTTACCGTATTTTCTTTGAGCCTCGGTAATCATGCTGTTGGATATATCAGTGGCAATAACTTGATGTTGCCTTTCGGCGAAAAAATGAGCGTCTTCACCTGTTCCGCAATTGAGTTCTAGAATAGATAACGGTTTTTGAGAAGAGAGTACATACTTTTTTAATTGTGTATACACACGATCACGTTGTGCTTTACCTATTTCTGAAAAGGAGAAAACAGTATCATAACTTTGTGCCGCTTCGTCAAAATCATGCGCCATGAGTATGCTGCATTTTTTGAAGACGATAACGATCCAGAAGCGAACTAGGCAAATAATAAAAATACAATGCCATACCTCTCAAGTGCTTCTTGGAAAGCGATAAAGGGTTTGAGAATACTTTTTTGAAATACGAAATAGCCTGACTTTTTCGGTACTCTTTATGTACGTAGCGATGTAATTTTTTATAATACTTAGAGTTAAAGGTCCCTTGAAACATCATCGCCAGATCATCAGAATCTGTCCAGTTGGCTTTAAGTTTGAGATCATCTTTTACTTTTTCATAAAATTTGGTTCCCGGGAGTGGGTAGGAAACAGAGACTCCGAGATTGTCAGGAAGTAATTCTTTGATCATTGCCACTGTTTTAGCAATGTCTTCTTTGGTTTCTCCTAAATAGCCAAACTGTATAAAGAATGCAACTTTTATATTTTTCTTTTTGAGTAGATGGGTAGCCGTATAAATTTCTTCAACCTGAGTGCCTTTGTCCATAGCATCCAGTATTTTTTGAGAACCACTTTCGGCACCTACCCAGACTTCACGTAAACCCGATTCGGCGAGTGCGTCAATAGTATCGTCTTTTAATAAAAGATCTACTCTACTTTGAATGTAATAAGAAATAGACAATGCTGCATTTTTAAGCGCTACATTAAATTCCTGTACCCAATTAGGTTTTAAACCAAAAATATCATCACACATCCAAAATTTATGAACCCCATAACGTTCTTGCAATAGCTCAAGATGTTTTACAATATATTGCGGAGAATGCGAGTTGTATCGATTACCGTATATGGGCTTGGCGCACCAATTACATTTATAAGGACAACCTCTGGTTGTTGCGATATTTAATGTAAATTCTTTACCTCCACGCTCCCATACCTTACGATAGGCTTCAACATCCACCAAATCCCAGGCAGGTAATGGTAATTCATCTAAATCTCGAAGTACAGGACGCTTGGGACGCTTTACAATTTCGCCTTGAGTGTCAAAAACTATCCCACTAATTAAACTTGTTGATTCCTGCTTTTCAAGTGTTGCAACGAGTTCCATTAAAGTGAGTTCTCCTTCTCCTTGTAGAATAAAATCAGCTCCGGCTTCTAGATATTTTTCATAATGGTCTGTACTGTCAGAACTACTTACAATGACAGTACAGTTATATTTTTTTCCTAATGCGATCATTTCAAAGGCCGCTTCCCGCATCGTAGTTAGGCACATTTTTGTGAGATAGTTGAAACCATCATCGTAAAGTACTAGATATTTGGGCTTTTGTAATTTAAGTTCCTCTTCTATCGCAAAAGGATTATCCCGAAGATTGGTGTCAAACAATGCAACGTTATAGTTTTCCTGACGCATTGTTGCTGCTGCATAAATGGTGCCTAAGGGAGGATAAGGCGTTTGATTATCCCATTGTTTCTTATCAAGAGGATAGTAATAGGAATGCGAGAAAAGAATATCAAGCATGCTCAGGAGTTAATTGAATATCATACTTTTCCTGATACTCAAGGTATTTTTCATTAAGTCTTGAAATCACTTTTTGTTGAAAATTCTGTGGATGATGTTTTGAAATATCCCTAGTAGACTTCATGGCTACTTCAAAGTGATCACGACTCAAATCTTTAAATTTCACTTTCCATTTTTTATAGGTGAGTCTATGAAAAAAAGAATCTAAACGATCCCCTAATCCTGTATTCAACAACTTTTCTATAAATCGTGTCAGTCCCGTTTTACAGATTGGCTTTAAGGTGTCTAAATCACCTCCGAAAATCTGGTTAGGAAATCTGGAGTGTGCCCAATCATTAGTGTCATAAAATTTGTGGAAACTCCCATTGCCATACATTGGAATCAATGTGACCAATTCTGTGGCAGTAAATACGTTTTTTTCCTGAATTTCCAAAGCGTTCTCACTTACAAAATAATTAACGCAAAAATATTTTTTTGAATTAAATAAAAATATTTTTTTATACAATATGAGTAGTGTTCGTGCGATCCAAAGTCTTCCGGGAGACGTAATAATAAAGAAATCTATATCCCCATCTTTATCAAAAAAACCTTTGGATAACGCTCCGGAGATACCAACACCTTCCACAAAAGGAAATTTAGAAATCAGGCGTGACATGCGATCAGCTTTTGAAAAGATCTTTTTTGCTCCTTCATTTCCTTCTAATCTTCTCTTTACAAGGGTAGCATCATTTTCTAAACTATAAAAACCATCAATATTATAAACAACATTTTTATTGACCAACTGTCTTAATTGTTGTTTTGTTCCTTCTGGATTGTCGCAACCAGAAAATGCAAAAATCTCTTCCTTAGTTAAAGGATATCTGAACAAAGAAAAATATAAAAGCGGTTTTAATGGTGTCAAAATGAAGCTCTTTGTATGCTAATGCTGGTTCAAAGTTAACTAGAATTGCGTATAATCTACTTATTTCAAGCTTTATTTTAATTTATTTTAAGAAAAGCTCTACGCCAGTTAATAACTTAAATTGTGGCATGGCGTTAGTCCATTTTAATATAAATGCCTTACTAAAACAAACGTAAATACTGTATTAAAATTGGATTTAATGATTATCGCTTTCCTCTTTAGCTTTAAGAAGATTTTTTTGATAACGCCCCTGTACAATATCTATTAATACCAGAACAATAATCACAAAATAGAAGGTCGTTTTGCTCATTGGTGTAACTTCATTGCCAAAGAGTTTAAGATGTGCCAGATGCCCTCCTTCTGATAATAACATAATACCAACAATCAGGAGGATAAACAATCCCAATACTTCATACATCCTGTTTTTCTTTAAGAAGTTAGCTACTTTATCTGCCAATACGATCATCAGAATACCTCCTGCAATAATCGCAATTGCCATTAATATAAGTTGCGGAACAAATTCCATATGGCTAGTCAATGCCATGGCACTAAGAATAGAATCAAAAGAGAAAACAAGATTCATAATAACAATCCAAAGGATCACTTTACCTACACTACTTCTGCTTTTGTCATCCGTAGCCTCATGCTCCTTAAGAAGCATCATATGCCATATCTCTTTAATTGCTGTGTATATAATAAAGACACCTCCAGCGAGTACTATGACACTATGAATATTAATAGAAAACTCAAGGATATCGTTATTGTGAATACTGGCAAAAGGATTCTGAAAAAACTGGATAAGTGACATCAGGGCAAAGAGCAAAACAATACGAAGCACGATTGCTAAACCAACTCCTAGTTTTCTAACATAGCTTTGTCGTTCTTCTGGTGCCTTCTTTGATTCTAAGGATATGTATAGGAGGTTGTCAAACCCTAAAACTACTTGTAAAAGAACAAGCATTAATAACGTAAATAAGCTGTCTAGTGTAAGAAGACCTTCCATTGGTATAGTTTAAAATAGAGTATCAAAGATAGTATACAATTGAATAAAGGTCAATATTAAACCCGAATTATGCAGTAGAACTTCGCAATGAGGACTGAAAGCGCAATAAAAACAAATATTTTTTAATTTCAGCATAGCACCGCTATGGTTAAATCAAAAAATACACCGCAGCGATTGGTTTTGCAGTGATTTCAGAACATAATAGATTTTCTTTGCATAATTCGG
>CAZPTJ010000205.1:0-5944 GCA_964589085.1 uncultured Flavobacteriaceae bacterium
TTATGGTACTTTCAAGGTTCATCACAAAGTTCTAATGCATAATCTGGGTTAAATGTAGAGGCTAATTGATTTGGTTTTAAAGTTTTAATGAAGTTTAAATATAGTATTGTTATTACCATCTTAGTACTGATCGTTGCAATACAATGGTATAGACCTTATAAAAATTCACAATCAGTAATTACTTCTATTGATTTTCTAGTTTATGAAAATGCGTCTGAAAATGTAAGAACACTATATACCAAAAGCTGCTACGATTGCCATTATAACTATACCAATTATACATGGTTTGATCACATTGCTCCTATTTCATGGTATGTGAACAAGAATATAAAAAATGGAGTTTTTGTGCTTAATTTTTCTAATTGGGAGCATATTACAAATCTCGAAAAAGAAATAATGTTTACGTCTATTCCATTCAATATCAATTCAGAAAGGATGCCTACAGCAAACTATACAAAAGTACCTTCCTTTAACTAGTTATCAAGGAGTGACACCCCATTTAAATCGGTGGTAAGCACATCGCTCATATAATCAAAAAATGGTCGTAACAATTGAAAATATTGTAGTACCTGTTGCTTAAAGTCTGAAGCAAGAACTTCTTTATCTGTAAACTTATGGGTGACCACAAAATTTTTTAATCGTATCAGATCAATATTAGGATCATCTTTACGGAATCCCTTCGGTGCAGTTTTTACAGGATCCCAGGCATCAAATACCCCTCCATAGGCTTTTGCGAAAGCAGGCTCGGCAAGAATCCCTCGTATTTCATCGGCGTCCATTTGGAATTCTGTACGTACACGCAGTAAATCTTTAGGTTCAGGACTAAAGAAACCTCCAGCCACAACGGAGTTATTTCCTGGCTCAAGTCTTAAATAATAACCTCCTCTACGATGTGCGCCTGCTCGACTAAAGCTTGCGCTACGATGTACATTATATGGTGTTTTATCCTTACTAAAACGTACGTCTCTATTGATACGGAACACCTTTAATTTCTCAATCTCATCATCTTGATTTAATCCTTCTTGAATTGCTGTATAGAAGGCTTTAAGTGATTTTTCATTGGCTTGATAACGTTTCTTATGATCTGTCATCCAGTCTCGATGGTTGTTCTTTTTTAGCTCTTTAAGAAAGTTAAACGCATCTTTAGGTATCGTCGCCATATCATCTTTATTTTAGTCATTAAAAGTACCGAAAAACCGTCAATCTATAGTGACTTTATGAAGTAAGAGTCCGCTTGCTTGAGCGATATGAGTTAATTTTATGGTATTTCCAGACACTAGGGTCTCTTTTATAAATTGCAAATCCATTCTACCCATTCCTAAATCAAATAAAGCCCCCATCATTAAACGAATCTGATGTCGTTTAAATCCTTTACCGCTTACGCGAAAGAGGTAACTGGTTTCTGGGAAAAAATTTGCACTATACAAGGTATTTGTAATAATCTCACTTTCCGCTATTGTGCCTATAGTTTGTGTTTCCGGAGTTGGTTTATAGGCATAGGTCCGGAAGTCATGAGTTCCTTCAAAAAGACGTGCTCCTTCTTGCATTAAAGAAATATCTAAATCTGCTGGAATATTGACCATATAGGGTGCTGCAAAGGGATGATTCTTTTCGCCGTAAGAAAACAAATAGACATATTGTTTCTTTTTTGGAGCATTCATGATATTATAGCTAGCATCAACTTCCTTTATTGCCAATACCCTTATGTCTTGAGGAAGATTTGCATTAAGTATTTCCAGAAATCCATTAAGGACTATAGGTTCATCTTTTAAAAACAATTGAACATAGGTCTCATTAACCGAAACTTTGGCATCAGTGCGACCTGCAGCCAATAATTTGAAATTTTTGCGATCTAGTATATAAGAAAAAGTACGTTCTAACATACGCTCTACGGTTAGTACATCCGGTTGTTTTTGCCAACCGTGATAACGAAAGCCTAAGTATTGCACTTTCAAACGATAGAAGTATTGTTTTTTAAACATATAAGCAAAAATATGTACATTGTTGAAGAAAATAACTAATAAACTCAATCAATATGACAACTTCAAACAAACCAAAAGCCGTCTTTTGGATTATAGCCGTGGTTGCTTTGCTATGGAACTTAGCAGGCTTTTGGGAGTTCATTAAAACAGCATTTATGGTAGAAACGTATGCTGCCTTATATGATGAAACCCAAATGGAAGCTATACGCAATACGCCTATTTGGGCACTAATTGTTTTTGGAATATCTACTGTAACAGGTGTTCTAGGATCACTATTCCTACTATTGAGAAAAAAAATGGCTATAACATTATTTGCCATTTCTGTTGTTACAGTAATCATACATGTATTCGGTAGTATCGTGTTACTAAATGGCATGGAACTTTTTGGTGTTGGTCAGGGACTAATATTTCCGCTAGTCATTATTGTATTAGATATCTTCTTTTACTGGTTTAGTAAATGGTCATACAAAAAGGGTTGGTTGCATTAATAGTTTAAAAGAACTTTTTTGATAGATAGGGTCAAAGCTTTAGTTTTGATCCTATTCTTTTTATGATAAAAGCTTACAAAACAGTATTCCAAACGCCTCCACTATGGACCAATGAACAATTTGGGCTAAAACAGTTTATATTCCCTGAAATCTCCATAGATACCTTTATTCCAAAGGAGATCCCTCCTAATTTACGATTAGGGCATCAAATTGAATATATCTTCGGTGAATTGATACGACAATCGTCTTCCTATAGTATTCTTGCACATAGTCTTCAAATTAAACGTGGTAATACAACCATAGGTGAATTTGATTTTATATTACAACATATTGCATCTAAAAGGTTTATACATATTGAGCTCACGTATAAGTTTTATATCATTGACCCAGATATTTCAGAACCTATACATCGTCTTGCTGGTCCCAATAAAAGAGATATGTTCTTTACAAAGCTTGATAAGATTAAAGAGCATCAATTTCCTTTAGCACAAACTTCTGAAGGGAGGCAGGCTCTCCAAGATTTAGGAATTCCATTAGGTGATCTGGAACAAGAATGTTGTTTCCTAGCCCAATTATTTATTCCTTATCATAAGACACTTCCTTCTATAAGGCCTTTAAATACAGCTTGTATAGCAGGTTTTTGGATTCGTATGGAAGATTTTGATATGGAAGCGTTCAAAAGCAATGAGTATTACATCCCTCATAAATCAGAGTGGTTAGACACCCCACATCAGGATGTCTCCTGGCAATCACATTTTAATATTCTTATGGACATTACCATTTACCATCTTAAAAATCGATCTCCATTACTATGGATACGCAATACTCAAGGAGCATTTAAAAAGTTTTTTGTTGTTTTTTTCTAATGCATAATCTGGGTTTAAACTTATAGTTATATCGAACTCACGTTAATTAGAAAAAAAGAAAACCCCGTTTTTGGACAGTATTGACCATTTCCGGGGTTTATTGCTTTTTAAATATGCATATTATTTTACTGAAATACAACAAGTTAATTTATTTCTTAATACTCCGAAGTAGAACAGGAATTTTATCAAAAAAATTAATAATGTCGCATAGTCTTTAAAAACAATGTTCGACATTTTGTTGCAAGTCCAATACTTCAACTTGTTCTAAAATTAGACACTTTTATGGGCAAAGATCTCATTTATTTAAAATTAACAAACTTATAATTTTTCAATCTTCCTTGTTGTCCGACCTTTTTCAGATTCTACAGAAACAAAATATATTCCTGAAGGTAAATCATCAATGGTATAGGTATTCAAATAAGACCCTACTATGTAAGTATCATCTTCTAATTGTTTAACAAGTATTCCATGAATATCTATCAGGGACACCTGTATTCTCCTCTGTTCGGCGATAGTAAATTCTACCTTTAACTCTCCTCTTGTTGGATTAGGGTATAAGGCATTTACTTCCAATCCAACATCATTAGGTGAAATTTCAATAGTTTCTACCGATAACAGACAATGATCTGTAATTCCTATATATATTTTTGGACCTGCTAATCCTCTACCATCAGACCAAACAGAATAGGTAATGCATCCCGCTCTATCTGATCGATAGTAGTCTCCAAAGAACTCATCATCAACATATTCTTGAAACTCCGTAATCTCAGCAGATATTTGAACAGGATCTTCCCAGCTTAATCCTCCATCTGTCGATTCAAAAACCATAAAGTGCCCTGCGTCATTTTCATCGAGCGCATACCAGGAAATAGAAACATCGTTTTCACTGTTACTTGTAACTGAGGGAAAATAGGCTTGTTGTTCTTGCATATTGGCAAGAGCCGATATATTTTGTGGTGTGGACCAATTTTGCCCCCCATCATTAGAAAATGAGAAAAAGCCCTGCACATCATCTTCAAAAGAATTCCATACCACATAAAGATTATTGTTTGAAGAGTCTATTGCTAAGTTTACAGCAGGATTTTCCCTGTCGTTCACCAGATCAGCTCCATTAAAATCAAAAGAAAATAATCCTATTGCAGTTGGATTACTAAAGGTCTCTCCACCATCTGTTGACACACTATGCATAACGAGATTCTCTGTTAGGTCTGCAAAGGTGATATGTACATTTCCAGCTCCATCAACTTGTATATTTCCAAATTGATCATTTGCAGATGTTGAAATAAGGACTCTTCCTTCTTCAAAGGTATTATTCCCTGCTAATTTCCTTCTCACAACTAAGCCTGATTCGTTTGGATCACTGTTTGAAACGAACAAACCACTTACATAAAGATTACCATTATTATCTCCTCCTGTAGTATCGGTATCAAACCATGGTCTATCAAAAATTCCTGTTCCAAAATCTGTTAAAACAAATTGACCAGTACTTAAATCCACCCCACCTTGCTCAATAAATTTGTCATCTCCATCAGCCACATCCCAGGTAATTCCTCCGTCATCGGAACTGGCAAGGTATACCAGAAAACGACCTTCTAAGGTTATAGGGTCTATCCCCAAATAAATCCAGGAAAAATACAAACGCCCCGAATTATCAAATGCAAATATGGGATCTCCTCCTCCTCCAATAACGAATCCAGGGAAGGAACCATCATTAAAAATTTCGGTAGTATCAAAATCAGACTGTACCCAGTTTTCTCCTGCATCAAAGCTATAAAAGACAGGAAAACTCAAAGCTCCCGTTCCAAAATTCATATAGCTTACAACAATATTATCAGTATTATTGGGATTAATTACAAGGTAAGGTTCTCCTTCTTCAGCATTGATTTCATCAGTTAATTTAATTTCACTTCCTCCCACAAAGTTAGATGGAGAACGGTCAAGGAGTGGATCATTTTGTGATAGTCTAAGCTTCTCTTTTACGATTTCATTTAGAATTTCCTGTTGTGCCAGAATTTCTTTCGTATTGTTTGTAAATATCAAAGCGAATACAATTAATTTTAGTAAGTAATTTTTACTCATCTTAAATAGCGTTTTTGTTTGACAATTAATTCAATAGAACAAACTTAAGTGTATAGCGCAAAACCAAGACGATTTGAATGTTATTTACTGTTATTGAGTGTTAATTGCATAGTCCATAGACCTTACACAAAGCAAAAGTTCAGATATATTGGATTGTGGATTTAACCCGAATTATGCAGTAGAACTTCGCAATGAGGACTTAAAGCGCAATAAAAACAAGTATTTTCTTAATTTCAGCATAGCACCGCTATGGTTAAATCAAAAAATACAGCGCAGCGATTGGTTTTGCAGTGATTTCAGAACATAATAGATTTTCTATTGCATAATTCGGGTTTAATGATTGCGACAGAACTATAAGTTCTGGTTGTAGTCAAGATAAATTGGACGGGGGCGGTGTATTTGATTTATTCCCCATGTTATGGAAGATGTTCTTAGAGCATGATAATACGGGGACTAGCCTCCGTATCTTAATATTAATATTATTTATGTCTCGCAATTAGCGTTTTTTCTACGCTACGAAGCCCAAAGC
>CAZPTJ010000206.1:0-5890 GCA_964589085.1 uncultured Flavobacteriaceae bacterium
TTAAGATAATTTTCTTCTGCCTTTGAAAACATTTGACAAAGGTAAAGATATTTTTTAATAAGAGTAAATATATTTTTAGATTAGACTAAAAATATATTTAAAGTATTCATGTAGTTTTATGACTACATTTACAAAGTACTAAAAGCTCCTTCTTATTTTCTGAAAGGCAATTCTGATTTGCGACTCCACGGTTTTAATGGAGATATTAAGTTGATCTGCAATTTCTTTGTTTTTTAAACCTGATTCTTTACTCAATAATAAAACTTCCCTGCACTTGAGCGGTAAATCATTTATTAGTTTTTTTATTTTTCGTACACGTTCCTGACCTATATCATTATCTTCTTCTATCTGTGACATCAGTGCTTTGTATTTTATTTCTTCCAGCATTGAAATACTCCTGTTTTGTTTCTTAACAGCATCTATAAAAGCGTGATAAGCGGTTCGAAATAAATACGATTTTATGGACTCGGTTATTCTTAAGGTAGTTCTTCTTTCCCATAATTTGATGAAAGCACTCTGCACAATATCTTCCGCCTCCTCCTTATCTCGTGTGAACTGTATTATATAAGAATACAGCATTTGATAATATAGGTCAAAAACTTTTTTAAAAGCTTTATGATCACCTTTCTGTATTTGATTCCATAGTAGTTTATTACTCATAAAAACGCAAGCAAAAATCCAGATATTCTTATACCTGAAAAATAAAAATAAAACTTTTTTAAGGGTATATCCTGTTTTTAACGTCTTTAACATACAAACCGAAGCAACATATTTTGGAAGAAATCATTGTAAAATATTTAACTGACGAAATTTCACAGGAAGAAATGGACGTTTTAGAAAACTGGATACAAGTGCCCGAAAATCGTTTACTGTTCGAAAAAATGATTCTAACAAATCAAAGATTGAGCGAAGCTTATGCTACTATCGATATGGATAAAGCGTATCATTTGACATCCAAACAACAACATTCAGAAAAAATCTTAAAGCTTTATTTTCCTAAAACCATTTTAAAGTATGCTGCCATCATACTATTGCTTATTACAACTTCTATTGGTTTATATACTTTTCTTAAGACCGATAAATTAATCTCTCAAAATGAAATCACTTTAACCCTAAATGATGGAAGTCGTCATCTACTTACAGATATTTCTCAAAAAAGTAAAGTTTCAAATAAAAATGGAATACTAGTCGCAACAGTTGATAATGAGGTATTATCCATACATTCCAACATAAAAGAACAAATTACTTCAGAGATATTTTACGAATTAAATGTTCCTTACGGGAAACATCTTAAAGTCAAATTAGTAGATGGTACTTTGATCCATCTAAATGCTGGCACCCGTCTTCAGTTTCCTCCATCATTTACGACAGCAAAATCAAGAGAAGTTCTTTTAGATGGAGAGGCTTATTTTGATGTTCAAAAAAACAAAGATTTACCCTTTATTGTATCAACCAATACTATGAGCATTGAGGTACTGGGCACACGGTTTAATGTGTCTAGCTATTCCAATGACAAGGAGTCATTTGTGGCATTAGAAGAAGGTAGTGTTTCCATAAAACCATCCTTTGAAACAGATACTAGATTGAAATCGGCCCTATTAAAACCTGGGGAGAAAGCTTTTGTTCGGAATCATACATTTGAGATTCAAAAAACAAATATTAAGAAAGATGTTGCTTGGAATCAAGGTACTTTATTATTTGAAAACGATCGTTTTGAAAACATCATTAAAAAACTGGAACGTCATTATAATATGACTATAGAAAATCAATCGGACGTCTTAAATAATATTCGATATACCGGAACTTTCACTAGTGAATCCTTAACAGAAGTATTACAAACATTTAAAGAATTATCTGATTTTGATTATGAAGTATTAAATGAGAAAATCATTATTTCTCTACCATCAATTAATATTCAATAAATGAAAGCAATTACAATAAAATCGATATTAAGTGGACTTTTACTTTGCTTTCTTTCAGTTTCTGCAAAGGGGAATGTTTTTCATTTTAATGAAGTAAGAATAAGTCTTGATGTACAAGAAATAACGCTTGATCAAGTTCTTGAGATTATAGAATCTAAAACTACTTACAAATTTTTCTATAAAAACGCTGACATAGATCTCACCCAAAAAATAACTTTTAAAGCAAAAAACAAACCGCTACACTATGTACTGTCTGAGCTTTTAAAGGAAAAAGATGTACACTTTAAAATATTAAAAAATCAAATTGTCCTCAAAAAAAGCGTATTAGAATTACATGCGCAACAGACATATATCATAGAGGGTAAAGTCATCGATCAACAAACTGGCAAATCTGTTTACAACTGTAATGTAGCACTGGGGAATACCTATACGGGTACAGCGACAAATGAATTAGGGGAATTTGTCATTAAAACAACTTCTATTCCAGTTGAACTTATTTTCTCTCATTTAAATTATGATTCTCATACCGTAGTAATATCTGACACCAAAGCACTTAATGTTTCGTTGACTCCACTTGTTAACACTTTAGAAGAGGTCGTTATATCAGGAACTGATCAATATGCTATTGATCTAGCAAGGAAAGCGTTTAATAAAACGGCTAAATCATCTGTCATCAATAAATTTGGTAGAGCCTTCTATCGTCAAACTTCTAAAAATGACGATGATTATTCTGAGTTCTCCGAAATTATATATGATATTCAATATTCTACATCTGGAATTGAAGATTGGGATATTATAGAAGGGCGCTATGCTGTAAAAGAAGAAAAAGTAAATAATAAAAACTACACCTTACTCTCCCGATTATTAAAAGCCATTCAGCCCAATACTGAGGATATCTTCTTTCCTCTAAATAGGGATTTAGACAAATTTTATAAAATACGGACACTCCAAAAAATAAAATCCAAAAATAATGTAGTTGCCGTACTTTGGTTTGAACCTAGAGAAAAAAATGCTATTACTCCTCTATTTGAAGGAGAGGTCTACATTGATACTAAAACTTTTGACGTATTAAAGGTCACTGGAGAGATTGCCAGAGACGATTTGGACTTAATACGCTTAACTGAAAAAAATACAGCAAAAACGGATTATACTCTATCGTATGAAATGGCCTTTAAAGTTGATTCTATTCTAGGGTTAGCCATCGATTATATAGATGTTCATCAGGAATTTGATTACTATAAAGACCAGACGTTGCAAACTCATGTCTCCTCAAAATCTAGTCTAAATTTCTTTGAATATTATACCCCAACTTCCAGAAAAAAATTGGGTAGACAGTTTAAACGAAATACGAGCGATTGGTATCGTCTTAATGAAATAGGGTACAACAAAAAGTTTTGGAAAGACAATCCTATTGTAAAACGCACCTCTGTAGAGGAAGAGGTTATTTCTTCATTTGAAAAAGATAATGCCTTCGAATCTATATTTTTAAATAGTAGAAATCAAATTACTGAGGTTCAATCTGACATATCGAATGATCCTTTCATTCAGAAACTCGATATTGGATTAGGGTTATACAACAATTATAGTCCTATTGAAAAAGTATATCTTCATACAGACAAGGCTATATTTAGTCCTGGAGAAGATATATGGTTCAGTGCTTATACGGTGTTAGGTCCCATTCATCATTATTCACTGGCGAGTAAAGTACTCTACGTTGATTTAATAAGTCCTGATGGATTGTTATCAAGTTCTCAAAAAATTGAATTGACGGCAGGTAAAGGTAATGGTGTCATACAACTACCGGACGAACATCTTAAAAGCGGAATATATCAATTAAGAGCTTATACAAACTGGATGCGTAATGAAGATACTGCTTTCTTTTTTACTAAAAACATCCATATTATAGATGACAATCTCTCCGAATTCCCTCCTCCGATAAAAGAGGATTCTCTAGATTTTCAATTTTTTCCTGAAGGAGGTCATATTGTTTCTGAATTACACAATACTATTGCTTTTAAGGCTATAGGTCCTGATGGATTAGGAAAAGCTATCAAAGGAACAATTGTAGATTCCAAAGGAATTATTGTAACTCACATAAACTCTCTAGAGAAAGGAGCTGGCCTTTTTAGCCTAAATCCAAAAAAAGGAGAAACCTATGCTGCAATATTAGAAAACAAACAAAGAATACCTCTTCCTAACATACAAGACGAGGGTTATGTACTTTCTGTCGATAATAGAAATGAGCGTAGTATTAGAGTGAAAGTTCAGGCTAGTAAGACGCTCAAAGAGGAAAAAATTTATATTATTGGTCATATCCGTAATCAAAAATTTTATCAGGCACAACTGGGTTTTGGCGGAAAAGAGATCATAGATTTTGAAATTCCCAAAATCCACTTAACCAGCGGTGTAATGACACTCACTTTATTTGATAAAAATATGGTTCCCTGGTGTGAACGTGTACTATTCATAAATAATCAAGAGGAGTTAGTAATCTCTGCATCTATCAACAAAACAAATTTCAAAGCTCGAAAAAAAACAACAATGGATATTGAAGTAACGGACCCCGACGGACGTCCTGTGTCTACCGATCTATCCGTAGCTATTACAGACGCCGACAAAGTAATTAAACAGACCGATGGTTCCAACATTCTGACTCACTTACTTCTGGAGTCAGATTTAAAGGGACATATTGAAAATCCTGCATTTTATTTTAAAGATATAAAAACCAGTACAAGATCGAGATTGGATCTGATTATGCTTACTCATGGATGGCGAAAATTTGATTGGGAAGCTATTCGCAGATATGATATTGATTCTATAAAACCTTTTCCATTTGCAAAGGGATTAGAAATATCCGGAATTGTACAGGATAAAAAAAATGTTCCTTTAAAGAATACACGTTTGGATATGATTGCAAAATCCTCAGATAATTTTAGGGTATATTCGTCCAAAACTAACCTCGCTGGACGATTTAATATTTCAAATTTTAACCATTCTGATTCCACCGAAATCACCTTTAAAGTTTATAATGATCGGGATGCCATTATTGATGCCACTGTTTTACTAGATGAACGTAAAGAACAACTTCCATTATCGAACTTCAAGAGTTATTTAACAAAAATCACATTACAAGATCAAGACTTAATTCAAACAAATAAGCTTAGAAAAAAGAGTGATTCTATTTTTAATAGAAATAATGATTTCACTAAAGGAATTGCATTGAATGAAATTTTATTGAAAGGTAAGGGAGCTGAGAAAAAAAGAGATAATGCTCCCAGTTTTTATGGTATTGAACCTGATGCTTCATTAGTTATCGATGAGAAAAATAATCTTGGTGATTTAATATTTCAACTAGCAAGATTACCGGGGGTGGCAGTACTTGGAACCGGAAGAGAGGCAAGAGTGAGTATACAGAGATCAGATGGTCCATTATGGATTATAGATGGGGTTCCTGTTTTTAATGAAAATGCGCCCATTGGAAGTTCAGGTGCACTTATACCATATCCTCGAAGCGTTGTGCGCATCCCAAGTGTTATTAGTAGGATATCTTTACTTGAGGTCGAAAAAATAGAGGTTTTAAGACCTTCAAAAGCCGCTGTTTATGGCTCTAGGGGGTTTGGAGGAGTCATTTCAATTAAGACTCGACGAGGTAATATACTATTCGACAATACTGCTACTGAAAGAAAATCATTATGGACGCATACTGTAAACGGATATTCCGGCACAAAAGAATTTTATTCCCCTAAGTATGATGTTAAAAAACCGGAGCATGAGAGATTAGATTATCGAACTACGTTATTTTGGACACCTCAAATTACAACAGATAAAAACGGTAAGGCTTCAATCACCTTTTTTAATTCAGATATTACAAAACGCATTCAGGTTTCTATAGAAGGATTATCTACAGATGGTGCTGTAGGAACATACCTCAAAAAATATGGCAATGAATGACTAGAGGGTAATATATA
>CAZPTJ010000207.1:0-5879 GCA_964589085.1 uncultured Flavobacteriaceae bacterium
TATATCCTTTTTTAAAAAAGGATTAAAAAAGAGAGGATACCCGCCTTCGCGGGTATAAGAATTATGAAAAGAGTACGTATCCAAACCGGTAACATCGGTTTAGTATTTAAAAATGGTAATTACCAACGTTTTTTAATGGATGGTAACTACTGGATTGGCTTTGGCGAAAGCGTAAAAACCTATGCACTAAATCAAGTGTTTCATGCGCCTATTGCTCTTGAGCTTTTGCTACAAGATGAGGCATTGGTTGATCTATGGCATCTGGTAGAAGTTGCGGATAATGAGTTGGTCATTGTATATGAAAATGGCTTATTCAAACAGGTATTGAAAGCAGGGCGTTATGTATACTGGAATGCATTAATTGATTACACATTTACTAAAGTAGATCTGAATAAAATCTATATTACAGAAACTATTGATAAAGCATTGTTTAAAGAAATCGCTTTAAGTCAATACATTCGAACCTTTGAGGTAGCAGCATATGAAAAAGCAGTATTACTGGTGGATGATGTGCATGCAAAAACACTGACTGGAGGAACCTACCGTTTCTGGAGAAATGATATGACCATTAAAATGGCTAAGGTAGATTTGCGTCAATTGCAACTGGAAGTTGCCGGACAAGAATTATTGACTAAGGATAAAGCAACGGTACGTCTTAACTTTTACACTCAGTATAAAGTTTATGATGTGGAAAAAGCTTTGCTGGAAAACAAAGATTATGAAAAGCAACTATACATTGCTATGCAACTGGCACTACGTGCTTATGTAGGCACCTATACACTGGATGAGCTTTTGGAAAGCAAAGAAGCGCTGGCCGAAGCTGTTTTTGCAGTCAGTAAAGCTGCCGCTGAAAAGCTAGGGGTGACCGTGTTGAGTTGTGGCGTGCGTGATATCATTTTAACCGGTGAAATGAAAGAAATCATGAATCGTGTTTTGATTGCACAAAAAACAGCACAAGCCAATGTGATTACACGTCGTGAGGAAACCGCAAGTACCAGAAGTTTGCTAAATACTGCAAAGCTTATGGAGGATAATGACATGCTTTACAAATTGAAAGAGATGGAGTATGTAGAAAAAATCGCTGATAAAATCGGTGAAATTACCCTGACGGGAAACAGTGGTATGGTAACCCAGCTAAAGGAACTATTTACAGCGAGTAAATAACCTATATATTCAAACGTCAAGAACATTTCTTGGCGTTTTTTATTTAAATTTAGACTTAAGTCATTTAATAAATAAAAATTGAAATTATGAAAAAGCCATTTTTAGTTGCATTCCAATGTTATGAATTATCTAAAAAACAAACAGAAGTGATTCTGGGTAGTGGACAAGGTTCTTCTGTAACAACTTTTTACGGTCAATTGGGAACGTCAAATCAATTTCCTGGTTAACTTGACTAGTCCCAAAAAATAGGGCATTGTATTATATAATTAATGAAGGGAGTCACATAACTCCCTTTATTAATTATATATGCTGTTATTAGGCTGCTTTTGTTTTAAGAAGTAAATCAAACATAGGACAACGCTTACAACGTTTGTGTTCTCCCTTCTGGTATTTATCGCAACATTTGGGCTTACATCCTTTTGGGACTTTCAATTTTAAGGCTTTCTTTTTTACCTTTTTTTGCTGCTTTTTTTTCTTCTTTTTGCCCATAGTTATAAACTACGCAGCAAATATAGTTATTTTAATTAAATCTAAATAAGCTTATTCTCCTGGATTTTGAGCAGCACTTTCCACAGTAATTTGTTGAATATCCCGATCAAACAGATAGAGGCCTCCTTTATCATCTCCAATAAGGTTGATTTTATCTAAAACAGTACGTGCAAGCGACTCTTCTTCAATTTGTTCTGCGACATACCATTGTAAAAAATTATTGGTGGCATAATCACGTTCTTCCAGAGTAATCTCCACTAGATCGTTAATGCTTTTGGAGACAAAAATCTCATGATTATACAATTCTTCAAACATCTTTTGGAAGGTTCCAAAGTCCTTTTGAGGTTGTTTTAATTCAGAAATTACTGCGTGTCCGCCACGTTCATTCACATACCTTACCAACTTGAGCATATGCATACGTTCTTCATCAGAATGGGCATACATAAATCCTGCTACACCTTCCAGACCTTGAACTTCTGCCCAACAGGCCATCGATAAATATATTTGTGAAGATTCCGCCTCTATTCGAATCTGATTATTCAGTGCTTCTTCTAATCGTTTTGATAACATACTATATTTTTTAAATGGCTTTATTAATAATATCCTGAACCACTTCAGGGTTCAATAGGGTACTGGTGTCTCCTAAACTGTCACTTTCTCCATATGCAATCTTTCTCAGAATACGACGCATAATTTTTCCCGAACGCGTCTTAGGCAAACCTGAAGTAAATTGAATCTTATCTAATTTTGCAATAGGACCTATCCGTTCTGTAATTAATTGGTTAATGGCCTTACGCATCTCCTCTGATGAGTCATTTCCTTCAATTAGAGTCACATAACCATACAATGCATTGCCCTTAATATCGTGAGGAAAACCTACAATTGCACTTTCAGCGACGGCAGGATGTTCATTAATAGCATCTTCTATAGGTGCAGTTCCCAGATTATGCCCAGATACAATAATCACATCATCTACTCTTCCCGTAATACGGTAATATCCAGTTGCATCCCGTAGTGCACCATCTCCGGTAAAATACATATTGGGATATGCGCTGAAATAGGTTTCTTTATATCGTTGATGATCTCCCCAAATGGTACGTGCCATGGACGGCCATGGGAATTTAATACACAATCGTCCTTTTACCTGATTCCCTTCTATTTCTTGTCCTTTGTTATCCATTAATGTAGTTTGGATTCCAGGCAAAGGTAAGGTCGCAAAGGTGGGTATAGTAGGGGTGCTATAGGGAATAGGAGAAATCAAAATCCCTCCGGTCTCTGTCTGCCACCAGGTATCGACTATTGGAGCTTCTCGCTTGCCAATATGTTCATTATACCAGTGCCAGGCTTCTTCGTTTATAGGTTCTCCAACGGTCCCTAATACTTTAATAGAAGAAAGATCGTAAGGGGTTACAAAATCTAGTGATTCTTTTGCCAAGGCTCGTATAGCGGTAGGGGCGGTATAAAATTGAGTGATTTTATGTTTTTCAACAATATCCCAAAATCGTCCCCAATCAGGATAATTAGGTACTCCTTCAAACATCACTGTCGTCGCACCATTGAGTAGGGGACCATAAACAATATAGCTATGTCCCGTAATCCAACCGATATCTGCCGTACACCAATAGACATCATCCTCTTCATACTGGAACACATTTTTAAAGGTGTATCCGGCATATATCATATATCCAGCAGTCGTATGTACCATCCCTTTAGGTTTTCCCGTAGATCCTGAGGTATAGAGTATAAACAAAGGATCTTCGGCTTCCATTACAGTGATAGGGCAATCGTCGGAGGCTTCATCCAGCAATGATTGCAACCAGCTTTCTTTTTCGCCTAAGCTAATATTACTATGAATACGTTTGACCACCAATACATTTTCTACAGTAGAACAATTGATCATGGCTTCGTCAACAATGCTTTTCAGATCAATTTTTTTGCTTCCGCGAAAAGAACCGTCTGCCGTTATGACCATCGCACAACTAGCATCATTAACACGAGCTGCTAGTGCACTGGCGCTAAAACCTGCAAATACCACAGAATGAATTGCACCGATACGGGCACAAGCTAAAATGGCAATAGCCAACTCCGGAATCATAGGCAGATAAATGCAAACACGATCTCCTTTATTAATGCCTTTTGACTTTAATACATTGGCAAATTTGCATACACGCTTATGAAGTTCATCATAACTAATATGTTCTGGTGGACTTTCCGGATCATTGGACTCAAACAATATCGCTATTTTATCTCCTCTCGTCTCTAAATGCCTGTCCAGACAATTTTCTGTAATATTTAATTGTGCACCTTCAAACCAACGCACCTCGGGTTTTTGAAAATCCCATTGTAAGACGTTATTCCAGGTTTTTTTCCATTGAAAATGATCATTAGCAATAGCAGCCCAGAAAGTCTCAGGATTATCAATAGACTTTCGGTATTCTTGGAAATAGGTTTCTAGATTTTTGATTTGATATTGACTCATTCTTCTTCTTAAAAATCAAGGTAAGTTAAGAAGAAAATAAGTGCTATAACATAAGAAGATCCCTAAGTTTTTCTTAAGATGCTATCCCGTGTATACGGTGGGTATTCTCGATAGCTTGCTCATTCTTTTTATCTAACCAAGCTTTCCCTTTACGTTTTCTCATATAGACATCAAAATGACGCATGATCAAAACGTTATACAGGGCATAACGCAAATGTTTAACATTTCGCGGAAGCGATCGCAAACTCATACTAAAGCCGGGTGTAATATATTTCATATAATGCCAATATCCTTCCGGCATATATAAGGTATCTCCATGATCGAGGTGTGCCACCATACCCTTGGCCTCTTTAAGTGCGGGGTATCTGTCATAATCAGGATCATCAAAATTTATCCCGTCATGGGTAATCAAAGAGTGAGGTACTTTATACAGGTTTTTGGTCTCACTTGGCGGAAATAATACGCAACGTTTTTTTCCTTCAAAATGAAAATGCAAAATATTTGCCCAGTCGATATCATGGTGCATAAACACATGACTATTTTCTCCTCCAAAAAATAACATGGGAACTTGTTTTAATAGGCGTAATCCTATTTTGGGAAATTCAAAATCCCTCTTTAGCGAAGGAACTTCTTTCATAATATTATATAGAAAGATGCGATAATATGTCGGTCCTTTCTTTAATAAATCGATATAGTCGCTCATCCGCATTTTGGCATGCGGTTCATTAAATCCCAATTCGTGTTTTACAGGGGTTTGATCATAAAGAGGTACTTCTTGTTCTCCTGCAGTTTCTTTAATGTAATCTAAACTCCATTTAGAATATGCAGGCCAATCTTCAATCAAATTTTCTATAACAACAGGTATTTGGGGCTTCACATAATCCCTTATAAATTCCTTCCTTGTTATATTTTTTACTCGTTTAACTTCCTGCAATTGCATAAACCCAAACTTAAATGATCAATAATATCGAAATATATTAATAAAGTTATTTCTTTTCAAATTGAACTATCCGTTCCCCTATTAAGACTTATTTTTTGCTAATTCGTTACGTATAATTTTATGATTTGGTCTCGTCCACTTCGGTTTTTCACCTAAATCATCGTATTCTGAATCCACAGCTTCTACAGTATTAGGTTGTGCTTTTTTTACAAATGGCTTTTGTGGATTTAATCCTAATAATTCAAACATCTCCATATCCTCATTAACATCAGGATTAGGGGTTGTTAATAATTTGTCTCCGGCAAAAATAGAATTGGCTCCGGCAAAAAAGCACATGGCTTGCCCTTCCCTGCTCATCTCCGTACGACCGGCCGAAAGGCGCACTTGTGTCTGAGGCATCACAATACGAGTCGTCGCTACCATACGTATCATCTCCCAGATAGAAATAGGTTCTATATCTTCCATCGGTGTTCCTTCTACAGCAACCAATGCATTAATAGGCACAGATTCTGGTTGAGGATCTAGTGTTGCCAAAGCCACGAGCATTCCTGCACGATCATCTAAAGCTTCTCCCATCCCGATGATTCCTCCACTGCATACCGTAACATTGGTTTTGCGAACATTTGCAATGGTATCCAGTCGATCTTCAAAAGCACGTGTCGAAATAACATCTTTATAGTAGTCTTCTGAGGTATCTAGGTTATGATTATAAGCATAAAGTCCTGCTTCTGCCAAACGTTGCGCCTGATTTTCTGTGACCATCCCTAAAGTACAACAGACTTCCATATCCAATTTATTGATCGTACG
>CAZPTJ010000208.1:0-5817 GCA_964589085.1 uncultured Flavobacteriaceae bacterium
GTAAACTTTTTTCATAACCCCTACAGTTTTTAAAATTAAAAAGAAGATAAACTTAAGAAAAAGAAAATAAACCGTATAAAACCCCTAAAGTATATGACTTGTCAGTCTGAGCTTGTCAAAGACATATTGATTATTAAAAATATAGAAACTTCGACAGGCTCAGTTTGACATAAATTTGAAGAGATCTCTGTGAGATTTCTCGACTGCGCTCGAAATGACTAGTAAGAAGGATCAAACATATAATCAGCAATCGCTTTTCTAAGATCTTCAGGTTTATCAGCTCTACCAATACCTAAATCATAGATTTTTTCGGCGACTGTAATTGCTATTTCCAAAGAAATATCACGTATTTCCGAGAGTTCGGGATATAGTGCTCCTTTTGCTATGTTTTCTTCGGTAACAAGACGTGCAAGTGTACGTGCTGCGACTAAAAAGAGTTCATCGGGAATAGTTTTGGCATTTGCTGCAATGGCGCCTAACCCTATGCCCGGGAAGACATAGGCATTATTTCCCTGACCTGGGTCAAATTCTCGACCCTCATAAATGACATTATCAAAAGGACTTCCACTAGCAAATACTGCCTTTCCTTTACTCCAGGTATAAGCTTGCTCCGCAGTACACTCTGCTTTTGATGTAGGATTCGACAGCGCAAAGATTACTGGATGTTCATTGATGGCGCTCATATGCTCAATGACTTCCTGCGTAAAGGTTCCAAAAGCTCCGGTAGCACCAATAAGCACATCAGGTTTAATGGTATCTATAGCTTCAATAAAAGCTAATTGCTCATGATTATGTGCATAGGGTAAGTTATGGGGTAATAAATCAGTACGGTTTTTTACCACCATACCTTCACGATCTACAAACCATAATCGTTGTTCTGCTTCTGTTCTTTTTAGACCTTCATCCATAAAAGCACTCACCATCAGATCTGCAATTCCTGTAGCTGCAGATCCGGCACCCAGAAACATAATCTTTAAATCTTTAAATGCTTTTTTTGTAATACGTGTTGAGGCATAAACACCTCCTAGAGCGACAGCTGCCGTTCCTTGAATGTCATCGTTAAAACAAAGAATATTGTCTTTGTATTTGTTTAATAAGGCATAGGCGTTAGGCGTTAGGAAATCTTCAAATTGAATCAAAGCATCTGGATATCGATGTTGAACGGCCTGAACAAACTCATCAACAATCTCAAAATAGGCTTCTCCTTCCAGTCGGCGTTCTCGATAGCCTAAGTAGAAGATATCATCTAGGATCTCTTCATTGTTGGTACCTACATCCAACATTATGGGCAGGCACTGATGGGGTTGAATTCCAGCACAGGCAGAATACAAAGCTAATTTTCCAATGGGAATACCCATCCCATTAGCTCCTAAATCACCCAAACCTAAAATGCGCTGACCGTCAGTGACTACGATAACCCGTATATCTTTTTCGGACCAATTCTCTAATAATTCAGCAATCTGACCTTTATCTTCTGGAGTAATATAAAACCCTTTCGAACGTCGGAATATTTGAGAAAACTCTTTACACGCCTGACCTACAGTAGGCGTATAGATAAGTGGCATAATCTCTTCTATATGTTGGATAACCACCTGATAAAAGAGTTGCTCATTACGATCCTGTAATGCAGATAGTAAAATATAACGCTCAATATCATAAGCCTTACGATAAATCCCATGCATCACACGCTTTACCTGTAATTCCTGACTGGAAACAGCCGAAGGAAGAAGACCCCTAAGCTTCATTTGTGCGCGCTCGGCTTTAGTAAAAGCGTCAGATTTGTTTAGGGAGCCATCATGGAGTACGTCAAATCCTGTCTTGTTTGTATTCATTGGTTGCGTTATTTGGGTCGATTGGTCGCAAGATATAACAACACTTTTCGCGTATGGTTAAAAAATCCTTGAAAAATTACCTGATCTGACAAGACCCTCATTTTTTATAGGAGATGTCTCTATTAAAGGGAAGTTTTAATTGGTAGCTAAGATTTTCGTCCTGTTGCGCATCGGTTATATCCAGACCGTATGTAATGTCTTTTGGATTTTCATATAAAAAGGTACCAAATAATCGATCCCAAATAGAAAATATGTTTCCATAATTGGTATCCGTCCATGGCATTTCATGATGATGATGAAACTTATGCATTGTGGGAGTCACAATAATAATACTTAGTGCTTTATCTAGTTTTTTTGGTAGTTGAATGTTTGCATGGGTGAAATACGTAAAGAACACGGTGAGGATACGATAGAAAAAATAAAAAGCTATCGGCATTCCTGTGATGACTACAGCGATTAGCGCAAAACATTCTCTTATGGTGAAATCGATGGGGTGATGGCGCGTTCCTGTAGTGGCATCTACATGAGTATCACTGTGGTGAACAGTATGGAGTCGCCACATCCATTTGACTTTATGGAGCAAATAATGCACGCCATACTGAGCAATGAAATCCAGTGTCAAAAGTGCAATTCCCAGTTCTATCCATATGGGTAATTCAAAAAGATATAATACTCCAAATTCGGTTTTTTGAAGCCAAAAAAAGATACTGGCAGTTGCCAGACCAAAAAGAGTATTGATAACCATAACAAAAGCCAGAAGCGTAAGATTTGTTTTGGCGTGTTTCCATTTGCGGTAGGATGCTTCCGCGAAAGCGTAATAACCTTCCAATACCCAAAAAAAAGTAATAACACCTACGATCCAAATCAATTTTTGCCAGATGGGCATAAATTCAAAAAAATCGAAAAATGATTGCATTTATGGTGTCTTTTTTGGCTTTTTCTTCTTAACGTAGGTAATCAGAATTTCTACTCTTTTATCGTACTTTATTTCTCCTCCCAATGGGTATCGACTACCAAAGCCTTCGTAACGCATGCGCTTTTTACTAATGCCCTGACGAGCAAGATACTCGTAAACAAATTTTGCTCGAGATTGAGAAAGATTACGTTTACCCGTTTTTAAATCTATAGCGTCTCTTCCTCTCCCCACGCAACACACATGACCCTGTATTTTAAAGATAAAGTTGTCGTTTTCTTTGAGGTATTTTGCGAGCTCCCTTAGGTTCTTATAGGAACTTCCTTTGATATAGCTGTAGTTTGTTTTGAATAAAATGTTCTCCAGAAGAATACGATCTCCTTTTAGGATTTCGTCCTCAAAAGTTTTGTATTTGCTAGGAGGAGTAGACAGTTCTTTTTCTGTTTCTACTTCTTCAGGCGTAATTACCCGCTCTTGTTTAAGAGCTACAATAACTTCAACCTTACGATTAAGTTGGCGTTGAATTTTATTGCTGGTATCGTCTAGGAGCGTTAATAACAATTCGCCCTTACCATCAGTATCGGTTATCAAGCTATCGGGAATACCTGCGGTTGTGATAATATTTTTTATGGTATTAGCCCTGTTTTGCGATAACTCTAAGTTATATGTTCTGCTACCCCTATCATCACAATACCCATAGATGGAGACATCAATGACTTTGTCTTTAGGTAAAGAATTAATAAAACGATTTAATTTTGCCTCTTCTTGCGGAACAAGATCGTACTTATCTGTATCAAAAAAAGTTTCGTTTAGACGATCTACCTGAGCGAGTAGATTACTACTTAAAAGTATAAACAGACAATATGCAACCCCCTTTTTAATAGCTGTTTTTAATTTAAAATATCTGTATAACGATTACTGTCCTGCAATACGGCTATTGCCTCTGCAATTTCGTCATTATTTAAGATATGATATTCATATAGGCCTTCTCTATAAAAATAGCGCTTTACAATTTCATCGACTAAAGCGTTCTTAATTTCATTTTTCTTATCGTCTATCTCCTGGCTTTTGGAATCATCTATAGACTGCTGTAAGTTAGAATAGGCTTTTGCCAGCTCTTCCTTAAGACCATCTTTTTCGGCTTGTACCAAGGCTTTTTCAAAGGCTTTTTCGGTTTCTATTTCATAATCAAACCCCGTCTTTCTTAAGAAGTTTTTAAAGTCACCGTAATCGCTATCCTCAAATTGAAAATCATTTAAATCACTGAATTGATGATCATAGTAATACTTTGTTGCGTATTCGAAGATTGCCGCATCCGAGATAAGAGCCTTAGTAATGGCACTTGTCTTTGCAGAAGAAACTTCTATATCTGGAAAGACACCACCTCCGTCATATACTTTACGGCCGTTTTTAGTAGTAAATTCTTTATAATCTGTAGACGCTGTACGTACCGCATTTCCTTTTTCATCTCGGTTCCAATAATCCAAAGCCTGAATACAACGCCCACTAGGGGTGTAATATCTGGAGATGGTTACTTTAAGCTGTGTGCCATAGGTCAACGGTTTAGGTCGTTGTACAAGACCTTTTCCAAAACTACGGGCACCTACAATAACTGCGCGATCATAATCCTGCAATCCGCCGGAAACAATTTCACTGGCAGAGGCGCTTCTACCATTAACCAACACAACCAATGGAATTTCGGTATCGACAGGTTCATTTTTTGTCATATAGGTTTTATTGTATTTTTTAACTATAGATTTTGTCGTAGTAATGATTTGATCTTTTGGCAAAAACAAATTACAAATGTTTATCGCTTCTCGTAAGAGCCCACCGCCATTATTACGAAGATCTAAGATGATTTTTTGAGCACCGTCTGTTTTAAGACTTACCAAAGCCTCCTTAACCTGAGCAGAAGCTTTTGCGTTAAAAGTGGTAAGCACAATATAACCCACATCACCATCTATAAGTTTATAAAAAGGGACGGCATCAATCTCTACGGCACTTCGTTTAACCGTTGTCGTTGCTGTTTTCCCCTGACGGGAATAGGTGAGTTGTAAATCACTTCCAGGAGCGCCTTTTAATAAGTCTCCTGCATCACCCTCAAAATCAAGTACTGAAATATCCCCTATTTTTAAGATTTGGTCTCCCGCCTTCAAGCCTGCTTTATCTGCAGGATATCCTTTGCGAGGTTCGATAATAGTCATTTTACCATCCTTATTTCGTACGGTAGAACCAATTCCAGAATACTCTCCGCTTCTATTAATCTTAGCATCTTCGACTTCCTGCTCTGTCCAGTATTTTGTATAAGGATCAAGATCATCCAACATTCCCTCTATAGCAGCATCCATCAATTCTGCAGGGTTTGTTTCATCAACATAGTTCATATTAAGTTCTTTGAACAAGGTTGTGAAGATTTCGATCTGTTTGGCAATTTCAAAAAAGTCACTTTTAAAACTTACCGTTGTCAATAAAATGCCTAAGGCAAGTACAGGAACTAGAATTTTCTTTTTCATTATCTATTTATATTATAAGAGACACTTGATCCAGGGAAAATCGAAGGTCATCTAAACGCTATTGGATTTAATAGTCAATAGGACTAAGATACTAAAAGGACTGCAGTCCGCAAGTAAATTAGGATGTCGCGTCCGTTGCTTCTCTAAACTTTTTAAATAGTTTAACCATTGCGGGTTCAATTTCACGTAATGTTAACAGCTCTTTACTGGTATAGATAACAAGAACAGCAAATGTCGTGCCTTTAGTATATAGGCGCTCTTTATTTAATCTATAAGCTTCACGTTGTAGGCGCTTTAATCGATTACGGGTGACAGCCAGTTTATGTAAACGCTTTGGTACAGAGAACCCGATTTGAATAGGAACATCGGGATAGGGTAATGCCGTTTGTATATAGACAAGACGCAAAGGATAAGCCTTAACCGATTGCCCTTGTTCAAAGAGTAAATCAATAAGCTTTTTAGACTTTAGTTTTTCTTTTTTTGAAAAGGTCTGATCCATGATGGTTAAACCCAGATTATGCATTAGAACTTTGTGATGAACCTTGAAAGTACCATAAAA